>JAJFUH010000229.1 GCA_021372535.1 bacterium | reverse complement strand
TGTATTTCGTGCGTCTTGAGGCTGGAAAGGAATTTCTGAGCCACAGAATAACGCTGATGAAATAACCCAAAATAAATCTTATAAAATGACTGTATTACAAATAAGGAGTGGAAAAATGAGACGATCATTGTTTTTCATGAGCACCATAGCTATATTCTTGTGTGCAGCCACAATCTGGGGAGCCACGTGGTATGTTGATGGCTGGGATGGTAGCGATACACACTATGGGACCAATATGAGTACCGATGCATTCAAAACTCTCAAAAGGGCGCTCAATCGCTGTAATAACGGTGATACAATTGCATTAAAGGGTGAATTTCTCGAGACACCGCGCGATACGACATATAGCGGCAGTGGAGGATGGGACAGCACAGTGAGAGCACAGATTTTTGTTGACAAATCGAATATCACCATGATACGTAATACAGGTGAGCCTTTTATACCCGTCATTTACGGGTATTCACCGGACGACAGTCTGCAGTATGTCATGAGAATTGATAATGCCGGAAATACCATTGAAGACATAAAATTCGATGGTTACGATTCATGGCAATGGAATGGTGATGTCTGCACTATGAACAATATTTATATGACCCCTGATGCCGATTACACAGAAATCTCGTACTGCGAATTCACCAACTTCGGGAATGAATGGTCTGTTGGTCAAGAACCATACTATTTTTATTCAATTGTAAGCGGGGGATATAGTGGTCATACAAATATGCTAAGTAATGTAAAAATAAACGATAATGATTTTTATGATAACCCATTCGAAACACAATGTGCTCATGAAATATATTTAACATATACAGAGAATTCTGAAATTAAAAGAAACGATATTACCAATAATGGTGAAGGTGATCCTATAAAACTAAGGGATATCTGCAACAGTATAACCATTGATAATAATACAATTCAAGGTGCACATTTTGGATTTATCGAGGATTGTCCTGAAACAGATAAAGGAGAAGACAGTAGTACAAATATAATAGTTACAGATAACACATTCAGTGATCCTTATAGTGTAATAGACGATAATTATTTAGGTCCATTTTACAGCAGTAATAACCATTATCCTTTCATTTCAGAATTCTGGGGCAATACTATCAGTTATTTATTTTCCGAGTCCAATTTAGTAAAAACATATGGTGTTACATGTGACGCTGATAGTGCTTATCTGGCTGTTTACAGGCTCGATGAAGGAAAGACATCTCTTTACAAATTCCGAAAGCAGGGAGGGCCTATAAAACATTTTTTAGGATCACGGGCAAAAAGTGGATATTATGCACAGGGAGATATGTGTACAACTTCTGCAAGTGTCATTATCAGCGCATTTGATACCTCTTCTGATAGTTGTAAAGTATATAAATTCGATAAATCCAGTACTGCATCTTCATCTGTGGAAGCACCACGTGTTTATTCCGGAAGAACATCGAATGGTGTAACCGTAACGGCTCTTGCTCCTAAAACTAGCTCGACCTTTGTTACGGCACTAGTCGAAAGTGGAGACGCTAAAATATATGAAAGTACTGAAAGTACTTTAAAAAATACATTAGTATGGAGTTCTGCTGCATTTGATTCTGTGACGGCTGTTGCTTTTGTCAACAACCAGTATGTATTTGCTGCATTCAAGGATCTCGCCACGGACTCGACTTATGTATATAGCATGCAATCAGGTAGTCCTGTTCTCCGGGCGGCTGGTGAATACTATGTAACCGCAATGACCGCGTACGGCGACAGTCTTTTAATAGCAAAGAAAACAAGCAGCAATATGCAAGTGTATCGCGGTATATATTCAAATCCGTTTGGGGTGCAGGTGGAGAACATGTCATCATCGTATTATATACTGAGCCTTGCGGGCAACACAAATTACCTCTATATGGTATACGACCGGAAGAAACTCCACTTCACAAATACCTCGTCGAATATAGACAAGGATGTGCTTTATTACACTAGATGGTGGGAAATTGATAATTGAATAAATCCATGAGGGGTGGAATTATCCACCCCTCAGATTACTGATAATCTCATTTTTTCATAATAATTTCGTTTTTTTTAAAATATCAAAGAGTTCAAGGGCGGAAACAATGAAATATTTTTTTATTTTGAAGGGTGTTTTTATCTTAATCTGTTTTTCACAACCAATTTTCGCGGAAGATACATGGACAACCTACCGTACGAATATTGTCGATACCATTACCGCTCTTGCCGTTGAAAACAACACGGTCTGGATAGGAACACCGAACGGCCTTGCTGCATATGATAAAACGACGGGCGCTTCTTTGGCCTATACAACCGACGACGGCCTTGTTGATGATGCGATAAATGGCATTGCAGTTGATCGGGACGGTGTGAAATGGATAGCGACGAACGGTGGTGTTTCACGGTTCGATGGAACAACATGGATATCGTTTCAGGATACAGAAAAAATTGGCGACTTACAGATTCTTGATGTTACTATTGATAACAATAACATCAAATGGTTTATATCACGCAATGTAGTATCATGTTATAATGGCCAGAAGTGGACACTTTTCAAACAAGATAACGGAGCACCGGCTGGTTTATTGAAAAAGATCATGGTTGATAAAAACAATACTATCTGGATAGGTACTTGGGGAATGGGCATCATATCGTTCGATGGTGAAAAGTGGACACTTTATAATACGTATCAACCCAATGTTGTTTCCATTGCAGTCGATAATAAAAACACAATCTGGTTCGGCGATTACAACGGTTCAGTTATTTCGTACGATGGTAACGAGTGGTCATCGATCTCTGTTATCAGTTCACTATGGCACCTCTATTCTGTTGAAACGGATTCGCAGGGCGCTCTCTGGGTAGGAACCCATAAAGGCCTCTTTAGAATTAAAGATGATCAGAAAGATGTGTTTTTGGATGAAGACGGTCTTGAAAAATCGATATGCCGAATAGTAAAAGCCGGTAATGGTGGAGAAATCTGGTTAGCGGGGAATCATGGATTAACCAGATTTGATGGTGTTAAATTCACGGGGAATATTTCCTGCACAGGTCCTGCCGACATGGGTTTTTTCGATATTGCAATAGATCATGATAATGTCGTATGGTTCGGACACAAAACTGATAAAATCACGTATTATGACAAGGGGGCGTGGCACGGATTTACCATAGACGGATATTCACTGATCGGTGAATCGATCGCCGTGTCACCGGACAATGTCATTTGGTTTACAGCGGGTTTTGACGGTGCTTTATTCTATGATGGCGTCACCCTTAATAAATTGCCGATAATCTATTACAGCGATATTTTCCCGTACGGTCGCAAAGAACATATACTGGAAGTTGCTGTCGATTATAACAATAATGTTTTGTTTCGATCAGCTGCAGACAGTGTCCCCCAAGAATTTCCCGGACATATATTTATATATTACAACGGAATTTTGTCCGGATTTAAGGGCTATAGAAATATAAACAAATCACTTTTAAATATTCCTCAAAAACGTAATGCTGTGGCTGGATGGTCAGAAAGTACAAGAAGTTACTTTTGTATTGATTCAAAAAATTATTTCTGGAAAGCCGAACAATTCCTGCACAATAATTATGGTCTTACTTTTTATACTGATGATAATATTCGCATTGATGTTCCAATAAATATAGAGCAACAAATCATGGTTTATGGTATTTATGCGGACAGCAATAACACCATATGGATACCATCCAATGATGGAATATATTATTATAACGGTGAAAATCTGCAGAATTACACAACAGATAACAGTGGTCTTGTCAGCGATAATACACTTTCAGTTGCCGAAGATATGAACCATGTTCTGTGGATCGGCACCGATGCTGGTGTCAGCCGTTTTGACGGTGAAAACTGGACGACATTTTTTACTCAGAACAGCGGTCTCTGTAATAAAAAGGTCAACGCCATCGCGATCGAAAAAAACAACACCATCTGGTTTGGCACCGACAACGGTGTCTCCCGGTATACCGGAGAAGTAATCATCACTTCAGTGGATGAAAACGAAACGAAACCCGAACCGGTTCCCATTATCCGTTCCTTCCCCAACCCCTTCAACCCTTCGACGACCATCGAGTTCGTTATCCCTGATGCCGGGTTCACAACGCTTACCATCTACAACATCGCAGGCCAGAAAGTCCGTAAGGTTGCCTCGGAACGTATGACCGCCGGAACACACCGGTTCCATTGGGACGGCAAGGACAACAGCGGTGCGCCGGTCTCGGCGGGCATCTACTTCGCCCGACTGACCTGCGGCGGGCGGACGGCAACGGGGAAAATTGTAATGGTGAAATGAGTCGGGCTACACGATAAATCACCCGTATCATTTTTCAAATCGGCCATGAACAATTGTCAACCCGGATAATTCAAAAAGATTACCTTTCAAAATTCTGCATTTTTTTATCCGCGTAAATCCGCCCAATCCGCGTAAATCCGCGTTCCATTCCATATTTATCAACTTCATATATTACTTTCCGGAAGTTTTATTGTCTCTTTCTGGTAACGAAGAAATCGCTTGCTTTCGAGTAAAAGCCTTAGTTTCATAGGGTACACACTCGCTATAATCTAACTCTATCAGGAGGATTCCATGAAAAGAACTGTATTAACGCTCGTTTCTGTGCTGACCGTCGTATTCATGCTGACAGTACCGGTCTTCGGCCAGGGATTCCCGACAGCACGGCCCGAAGAGGTCGGATTGTCGTCCCGGCGGCTCGACCGTATCAATACGGTCATGAAGCGGTACATCGATAATAAACAGATAACAGGAATGGTCACTCTCGTTGCCCGTCACGGGAAAATCGCGCATTACGAGTCGTTCGGCATGATGGATATCGAGGCGGGCAAACCCATGACGAAGGATGCCATGTTCCGTATCGCCTCGATGTCGAAGGCTATTACGAGCACCGCGGTGATGATTCTGTACGAAGAGGGACGGATACTCCTGAGTGATCCGGTGTCGAAGTATATCCCCGAATTCAAAAATCCGCAGGTCATGGTTCCGTCTTCCACGGGGAATTCCTATACGCTCGTCCCGGCGAAATCCGAAATCACCATCCGGAATCTCCTGAACCATACCTCCGGGATTACCTATGGCGATGGTCTCCAGTCAGATCTCTATAAAAAAGCGGGAATGACCGTCGGCCTTACACCGACACAGGGAACCATCGGCGAAATGATCAGAAAACTGGCCGGGCTGCCGCTCATCAGCAATCCCGGAGAGGAATTTCATTACGGCATGTCGATCGATGTGCTCGGGTACCTTGTTGAAGTTGTATCGGGCAAAACATTCGATGAATTTCTCCGTGAGCGCATATTTCTTCCCCTCAACATGAATGACACATACCTCGTCCTCCCGAAGGAAAAACTCCCTCGGCTGGCACGGCTCTATTCGCTCAATCCGAAGGGCGGTTTTACAAAGGATGCCGTCGACCCCGCATACCTGTGCACACAGACCTATTTCTCGGGAGGCGCAGGGCTCGTGTCGACCGCACCCGACTACCTGCGGTTCGCGCAGATGATTCTGAACGGCGGTAAGCTTGACGGCGTTCGCATACTGAGCCGTAAAACGGTCGAGCTCATGACCACAAATTCCATCGGCGACCTGTATTCGGCTTTTCGCCCCAACAGCGGCGACAAGTTCGGATACGGATTCGGGATACGGTCGGAGCGGGGCAAGTATGACGAGCTCGAATCACTCGGAATCGTGGGCTGGGATGGCGCTTATTACACCCGTTTCTGGATCGATCCGGAAGAGGACATGATCGGCATCTTCATGTCTCAGATGGGTTCCTACTGGGACAAGACGCTCGTCAACACCTACCGGGTACTGGTGTATCAGGCTATAGATGATTAAGGGGCAAAAGGGCAGAGAGACAAAGAGATATTTCAGGAGACAGTCAGGGGAGGATAGAGGAATGAAGCGTGAAATCATATCGGCGCTGTTGTTCGGTGCAGTCGGATGTATCGCTCTCTTGTCCGGGTGCAGCCATGATCTTTCTCAGAAAAACAGGGAAGATGCCGCCATGCGTGCCATTGCCCGTGAGGAGGCGCTCAAAGCGCTTACCGAATATAAGGAGTCGTTTGTCCCTGAAAAATTCGGATTCGGCGTGCCTTGGGAAAAAGATGCCAACTATGCCCAGGGAGTTAAGGTCGGCAATCTGATATTCGTTGCCGGGCAGCTCTCTCACAGCCGGGTGAAGGACAAAACATGGGAGTATGACAAGGTGACGGTCGGCGAGGACTTCGAGACCCAGTTCAGACAGACCCTCGAAAACATGAAAGCGGTGCTTGAACATTATGGCGCCACCATGGACGATGTGGTGTTTCTCCAGAGTTTCATGGACCCCGACGCGGGCGGGAAAAATATCGGCGCTGCGGGACCGGTCGTCCGTAAACTCATCAAGGAATATTTTCCAAAAGGCCAGCACGCCATGACCAACATGCAGGTCGTGAAACTTTTCGGCCCCGAACAGTTTGTCGAGACCAACGCCATAGCGGTGGTGAGAAAGTAAAGAGCATTCACAGGGAGAGAATCATGGAATTTCTGAAATGGTACCGCCGTGATATGCTGCTGTATGGAGGTTTTTTCCTGCTCCTGTTTTGTGCGGGTACTCCGGCGCCTGCGCAGACCGATCCCTTTATCGTCGACCGTCCCGGCGCGGTGTATGAAACAGTGCTCACCGACCGGCGCATCGATCGCAAGGTGACATCGTTCTATTATGGCCTCTATGGCAGGACAAAAGGGTACACCGATGAAACCTGGGCTTCCGAGCAGCATCACTTTCTCCTCGAAAGCGCGGCGGCAGGCATCGACGGGCCTTTTGCGCTCGAGGCCATTGCCAGTCTCGGCGAGCCGGTGGTGAACGAATTCAATGAAAAATACGGCATGAAATTTCCCATCATGGCTCCCCTGACGGCATATTCAAATGCAGCGAAAAAGGCAGGAGCCACATTTGTATTTTCCGAGGTTTATCAAAGCTGGGAGCACGGTCTTGTCGCCTGCTGGGACCCCCGTTTCATCGAGGCCGCCCGCGCCGGGACCGAGGAATGGCTTAAAAAGTACGGCGATAAACCATGGCTTTCATGTGTGCTGGGACAGGATGAACCGTTTAACTGGGCCGGGACTGCCAGAGCGCCCGGAGCAGTCGATCAGGTAAACCGTGAGCTCAGGGAAAAATATGGTATAACGATTGCCCTCACGGCGGAGGACACGACCCTGGCGCGACCATGGGAAATGACGGATCCCGCTGTCCTCAACAGGTCTCCCCACGATGTTGCGCTCATGCGGATAGCGGTCTGGCGCTGGCTCAACGGGCAACTCTATAAAGCCGCCAAGCCGCAGTACGATCTCGTGCACCGCTACGCCCCCGGCATCGAATACCATGCCTATAACCGTAACGCCATAAATATCATGGATTTCATCAACAAGGATGTCCCGAATTCCATCGACCGTATCGATCAATCCGCCATATATGAGGTGACCGACAGCTTTTCCGCAGACCCGTATCCCACGCGCAACTTTACTCAGGATGGCCGTGAACGGGCGCTCTACCATGTCGGGTTTGTCGCAAAGCTCATCACCGACCTCGCGGCGGGGAAACCATCGAAGATCATCATGGAGGGATTTCTCGAAAACGGCCTGCCGACGCCGGATGGGCTCCGTGAGCTGACCAGCCAGGCTGCAAAAGCGGGAGTGACTCATCTTGAATGGTTCGGCGCTTCACGGTTTCCCCATCGGGAGTACTACCGTGAAATCCTCCGCCTGAGCAGGCTCTGGAAAGACCTTCCCGCGCTCGATATTCCCAAGAAGGCGGAAATAGCAGTGCTGTTCAGCGATGATTCACGGAATGCGGTGAACGACGACCTTCTGAACGGCCACTATATGCTTCATGCGCTCCTCGGTGAAAAGCTCGGTGCGTGGTATTCCTTTGTCAGCGAAAATCATGTCAGGCGTGGACTTCAGTCGCTCGATGACGCCCGTCTGATAATAGCTCCCCAGCTTTCGTATGTCTCCCGCGAGTTTGCTGAAAAGCTTATCAGCCGTGTCGAACAGGGAGCAACTCTCGTTATCCTCGATCCCGATGCGCTGATTTCCGATATCGAGACAGGCTCGCTGGCTTCGTTCCGTAAACGCCTTATGGGGGCTCCGCTCGGAAAGAACCGTGAGGCCTCGCATATGCTTCCGGCGACGGAAGGCTCTCAGAGATTCAAGGGTATCGACCGGCTCATACTTCAGCCCGGGAAAAAAGGTGTGACGGCGCGAACGCTCAACATCCCCGCCGGAGCTGAAGTGCTCTTCACGTACGAGGATGGCACCCCGGCGGTTTACAGCCGCTCGCTCGGCAGGGGAGAGGTGATTGTTTTCTCCGCGATGCCGTTCGGTGACAGCAGGCTTGCCCTCCGGCAAACGGGATGGAATACGTTTTTTACGGTGCTGTGCGATGAACTCGGCATAAAACGTGATTTGCCCATATGGCGGTTTACGTTCCCCAAAACGGGAGGCGAAGTAGCAATGTATAAACTGCTCGTAACGCCGGGCGAATAAACAGTATTAACCGGAATTATGAAAAATTTCAATGACCATAGATAGTCACATCGACAGATGATAAATATATACAGGCTGCACATGGATTCCCGATTAAAGATTCGGGAATGACGGCTTAACAAGGACTCCGGACACCATGACGGTACTTCAGCCCAGGGGAACAATAAATGCATTTTCAGATAAATTTGGGTTACGAATTGTCAATGATTAGATATATTTAATATTTTTATATACAAATCTGTGAAAATCCACCCAATCCGCGTAAATCCGTGTTCTATTGTATTTTGTGAATCGTAACATATTGATAAAGGACGGGGTATATGAGCGTCTGTAGTGTTTTTCGGAGGTTTTATTTCTTTACGCTGCTTCTTTTATTGGCAAATGTATCCCGTTCCGGAGCGGAACCGGGCCGCTGGAAGCATGAACTGTCCGGACCCGGATGGGAACTTCGTCTCGATCATGAAGCGAACTGGAAAAACGACCCTGTTTACATGCCGCCGGTCGATCTCTCGAAAGTACCGGTGAATCAACCCTCATGCGGATGGGACCGGCTCGACCGGCTGCCCGGTAAAACGGTCGCCGTGCCGGGAACTATCGAGGAACACTACTGGGGTGCGAATGGTAATCCGATCGGTATCGCCGGTGATTATCGCGGTGTCTCATGGTGGAGCACGACCTTTATGCTCGATTCATCGCTCAGGGGGAAACGTATTGTCCTCTCGTTCGATTCGGTCAACCTGAGGGCTGAAGTGTTTGTCAACCGTACGCTTGTCGGGTATGATGTTATCGGGAACACCCCGTTCGAGGTTGATGCGACAAAAACAGTCGTTTTCGGTGTTCCCAACAGACTCGATGTGCGCATTACCGATCCGGTGGGCAATTTTACCTGGGAGGACAACGATCTCTGCCGCTGGGGCAGGAACTTGGTTCCGGCGGTGCATGGCTTCGGCGGAATCACGGGCAGAGTGTATGTACGGGCGACCGACGAGATATTCATTGGTGACGTGTATGTCGAGAACAAGCCAACGGTCACGGATGTCGAAGTATTCGTCACCCTCGGAAACGCTTCGGGTAAAACCCGCGAAGGCGCGCTGTCGCTCGTTGTCCATGAGTGGGGAAATCCCTCGAACATCCTCTGGGAAAAAACGACCGCTGAATCGGTTCCTCCGGGAGAGAAAACCATTCCGATCAAAGTCAGGGCGCCGAAAGCCCATGTCTGGAATATCCGTGACGCTCATCTCTATGTGGCGAGTGCCACGTTCAGGACTGAGGATGGCGGGAGTGTCGATTCCATGGGCCGGCGATTCGGATTCAGGTGGTTCGATATCGGCGAAAAGAACGGGGACAAACGGTTTTACCTCAACGGCAGGCGTGTTTTCCTGTTCGCGGCGATGACACGGGGATTCTGGCCGAAGAACGGGATATTTCCCACACCCGTGATGGCGAAGCGCGATATCGATGCAGCCCTGATGCTCGGATACAACACGATGCTCTTTCACCGCGCCATCGGCCAGCAGTACATTATCGAGCTCTGCGACGAAGCCGGTCTCCTGTCCTACGAAGAGCCCTCCGGATACCGGTGCATGCCCGCTCCGGACGAAACCGCCATGATCTGGCGCCGAGAGAAGTTCGTGAGAATGGTCAAGCGCGACCGCTCAAGTCCTTCCATGGTCATTTACAACATGAAAAACGAGGCGCAGAATCCGCCGAGCGAAGACGATATCTTCAACATGAAGATGGTTCACAAACTCGATCCCGGCCGTATCATAACCTACGACAGCGACCGGAACCGTGACAAGGGATTCGATACCTTTACCCGTCTCGCGCACGACCCGTATAAACTTCACATGAAACCGTTCGATGATTCGCTCTACTATCACGGCTGGTGGGATCATCACCACTGGTTCCGGTATCCCGGATATGTGGACGACATTTACAACAATCCGCGGTTCTACATGCGCGGCACCGTTGCGTACGGCGATTCCGTTCACCGTCTCGAACCGGATGAGATCATCTTCTGGGGCGAGGAGGGTCAGTGGGGAACCATGATGCGCCTCGAAAAGATAAAGAACGAGCTTGCCAGGACGGGCGCTTCCGGTTTCAGGGAGCAGGAGCATCTTTCCTGGTTCGATTCCTATAGCCGTTTTCTCGACGAGAGCGGTTTCAGGACTTCATTTCCCACTGTCGATGACCTGACCCTGAGCATGGGACGGAGCCTCCATTACTTCCACGGGCGCGTTCTTGAAAACGTCCGGATGGGTAATATTTCGGACGGTTATAATCTCAACGGGTGGGCGGCGCCCGTTACTGCCGAGGACATCGTGGACGTATACCGTTATCCAACAGCCGATCCCTCGATATTATCATACTATGCCCAGCCGCTCTATATCGCAGTCAAGATACGCGACAAGGTGCTTCCTGACGGCGCTGTTCCGGTGGCCGACTTCTTTATCGTCAACGAAGCCGGTCTCAACGGTAAGCATACCCTTGAGATACGGCTCGACGACCCCGACGGCGCTGTTGTTTACTCCGGCAGTTATCCGGTAACCGTGACCGGCGGAGAGGAATTCGGCGAGCTGCTCGTCGAGGGAATCACACTCCCCGCGGTGCGGAAGCCCGGATACTATACACTTACCGCCGAGCTTAAAAAGAAATCGGAGGTTAAAGCCTCGGGTCATGATGAGCTGTTTGTTGTCGATTACCATACCGGGCCAGGCATCAGTGGCACGGGCGCTGTCATCGACACTACGGGGATCATCAACAGGTTTCTGAAGGAGTCGAGGGGTATTACCCTGCCCGCATTCGATCCCGAGGCACCCGACCCGGATTTTATCGTCATCGGCCCGCATGATTTCGATAAAGTCGGCAGGGCGTCCTACCGGAGCAGGTACATCAATGCGGTCATGGACCGGGTGGCGAACGGAACGACGCTTATTATTCTCGACCAGCCCGATCTCTGGGCTCAGCATGTCATGGACAATCTCTACAGGCATCCGTCCGTGGAGTACTATCGGAGCGTACACTGGGGGGCCGACGGCAGGTTTATTACAGGGGAAAGCCCCGTTTTTGCAGGACTTCCGCAGTCGCAGGCGATGAGCTGGGAATACCAGGTATTCTACCGCGGCGATATATGGGGTATCGACATGAACCGTCTCGGTTCGGAAGTGCTCGTTGCCCTCGCCTGCGAAAACCGGAGAGACATCGTGACCGCCCTCTCCCGCACGCCGTTCGGTGAAGGCCAGGTGTTTCTCTGCACCCTGCGGATCGTGCCGGAACTCGCTTCCGATACTCCGCAGTCCGTAGTGGCAAAGAAGCTTTTTCTGAATCTGCTGGAAACTCCCGGGAAAACATGGCGGAAATGAGCTGACTTCGCTAAAGACATTATAGGTACATTCAATAAAAATTTCTGTTAACCACAGTCAATTAATTTTCTGAATTTATCTGATTGACCGCTATCTGCCGAGTTTCCTGCGTGCGTTTTCGAGTATTTTTTCCACCTCGCGGTCGACCGTATCGTCGAGCGGATGAGGCGTGTACTGTGCAAGAAGTTCCCCCATGCGGTCGTTCACTTTTTCCGCGGTGGTCAGTCCGCCGTTTTTTTCCCAGTGATCCCAATATGACCGGTCCAAAATGGAAGGCATCCATATCTCTTCACGGAAATGCCGCACCGTGTGTTCTTCGGCGATAAATGTTCCCCCCGGGCCGAGCGAGTCTATCAGATCGAGCGCAAGCCGCTCTTCATCGATGGCAAACGAGCGCATGATCCGCTCGATATAGTCGATGACCTCGTGCTGAAACACGAGCATTTCGAGGCTGGATGCCTGATCGACACCCGCGATACCGAGGTGCCCGAATATATCGGCGCCCGAGAGCACACCCATAAGCAGGGTTGCGGCGATCTCAAGACCCGCCTGGGCGTCCACGCACTTGCTGTCGGTAAGCCCGACATTGATATACACCGGAAGGCCGTACTGCCTGCCCATTTCGGTCATGGCGACAGCCATCAGTCCCTGTTCGGGACCTGCGAATATCAACTGCGTGGTGCGCATGTCGAAGGCATGGGGGATACCGCCGAAACAGACCGGTGTTCCCGGCCGTATGAGCTGGGTGACACATATACCGGCAAGTATCTCGGCTGTCTCCAGGGCGAGGGTACCGGCGAGCGTTGCAGGAGCGCTCAGACCGGTCTGTGCCATCGGGCCGACCGGAACCGGCAGGGGGACGCGGCATGTTTCGAACAGGAGGTCTATGCCGTTCTGGGGGAAACGGAGCGGGCTGATCGGTTCGAGAAACGGGTAGGCGGGAGGAAAAGCTGCGAGCTCTTCCGATGACCCCGCCAGCGCAGCGAACAGCTCGATGACAAACGCCGCGCTTGCCCGGTCATGGAACCAGAAGGTTACCGGTTTGGCGATTGTGCGGAGGAGAGCCGCCGCGACTTCGACGCACCGGAAGGAAGCATCGATTTCATGCGGGTCCGCCATGGCGCCAGCAATGGTTATCCAGGGCAGGACATCGGTAAGCTTTGACGCGGTAACCACATCGCCGAGGGTCGCAAAACGCCGTTTACCATTCTCATCCACCCAATAAGCCTCGCCGGCGATCGAATTGTAGTTGCGGCTGCCTGTCCCGAACGAAGCCTTTTTGGTATGGTCACGGCCGTAGATGGTGAATGTTTTGCCTGCGGATTCGAGGCATTCGTCCACGAGCTTTGGAGGAATACGCACACGCCGTGAGGGGATGTCGACCTTCGCTCCCGCACGGGCAAAAAGGCCAAGCATTTCGTTGTGGGGAATCTCGACACCCGTCCGTTCGAGAATCCGGCGCGCCGCTTCATCGATCCGCGCAACACCTTCCTGTCCGAGAACCTGTATTTTCATCATCGGGGCAATCCCTTTATCGGAAACAATACGAATCAGAATCAATGAAATTATTTGTTTTTGTTGATGATTATCGCCAAGTCACCAAAACACTGATATTCAGAAAAGAAGTCTATGAATCACCGATGGATTTTCGCAGTTTCAGGCGGCTCCTGATTTCCGCTCTTCTTTTCCGTATTCTTTCGCAGTCAATGGGATACGAGCCGTACTCCAGAACGGTTTCGTACAGTTTCACCGCATGGTCGCGGGGGACGATATCGTTCACCTCGCTCGACGATCCGATGAGTATGCCGCCCTGCGGGCCGATTTTTTCGATGAGCTCGAGCGTTTCATCCTCGATGTCTTCGAGCGTTCCGAAGGGCAGAGTAGACGAGCAGCAGACATTCCCGAACAGCAGCCTGTCCGGGTACGATTCCCGGATGGCGAAAATATCGTTGCAGCCCATCCGCTCGATGGGATTGAGACCGTCCGCGCCGAGTTCCTCGAAAATGATCGGAAGGAGCGGGCCATACCGGCCGTCGGTGTGGAACAGGAACCTGATTCCCCTTTCCCTGAGCGGTTCGGTAATCCACCGCCATCGGGGAAGGCCGTGCTCACGGATGAAGTCAGGGCTGAAGAACGGGCCTGTTTTACCCGCCATGTCCTCGCCCATGAACAGAAGAGGCGAGGCAGGATGTTCGGCAAAAATACGGGCGATATACGCCGAGAATGTGCCCGTGCAGTCCATGATATGGGAGACGAGCTCGGGAGCATCATAAAGCGCGGTGCAGAACAGCTCTGTGTCGGTATACGTATAGGCGTCGCATATCGGCCCCTCGATACCGCCGATATAGACGAGATCGTATGAATCGAATATCTCCTTTATGGTCTGTAAAACGGGCTCATACCATTCCCTGACCTCCTCTAATTTCGGAAGGACGGGCATATTTTTTTCGAGCTCCCGGAGATTGGAAAAGGGACGTTTCGATATCCACGCCGTATCGCCCGTATGGGACAATTCCCAGTTATCGGGATTTACGCCGAAAAAACGTATCCAGTTGGCGATTTTTGCACCCATCCAGTGGTTGACGGGGTCATGGATATTGCGGGTGACATCGATTCCGATGTTTTTGAGCATCCGGGCATTGACCTCGACGAGCTCCTCGAAGGAATACCGATGCGAAGGATCAAAACCGCCGTAATATTTCAGTATCTCCGTGTTGTCCATGACCTCGTAGGTCATGATACGGTCGGCCGGTTGCCATGAGATGGTTTGAATGAAACGCTCGTAATTATTCATATGCTCGGTTTCCCGGTGAATAACAGGATTATATGTAATACTTTATAGGGTATTTCCCGCCTTAATATTTTTCGCGTTCATCCTTACAATTCGTGTCTGGCCGATTATCATAGATTCTATTCATTTCTCCGGTGTTTCAGCTGGTCGAAGAGCACCGCGAGAAGGAGTATGATGCCCCGCGCCACATACTGGTAGAATGTCGGTATGTTGAGAAGGTTCATGGCATTCTGCACCGTTCCCATGATGAGGACGCCGACAATCGTACCGAGCATGGTTCCCACCCCGCCGGAGAGCGATACCCCTCCGAGCACGCAGGCAGAGATGACATCGAGTGAAAGCCCCACCGATGTGTTCGGCTGGCCGCTTGTCATGCGCGATGCAAGAACAATCCCTGCCAGTCCCGCCATGATTCCCTGGGTGGTGAATATCACGATTTTGATCCTGTCAACCGGGATGCCGGCGAGACGGGCGGCTTCCCTGTTTCCGCCGATTGCGAGCGTGTTTCGGCCGTACGTGGTCCTGTTGAGCAGAAAACCGAATGCGCCGAATGACAGAATGGTCAACCATACCGGGATGGGGATGCCGATGAAACTTCCCGACCCGAGGACAAAAAATCCGGGCGCTTTAATCCCAACCGCGGTCCCTTTCGAGACGATGAATCCGAGCCCGCGCATGATCTGCATGGTGGCGAGCGTTGTGATAAGGGCGTTGATTTTCAATTTGGCGATGATGATGCCGTTGAAGAGACCGGCAAGTCCCGCCGCGCAGAGACCGCACACAATACCCGCAGTAATACTCCCGGTCGCGTTGATAACCACAGCCACGAGGACGCCGGTGAAGGCGACGACCGACTCTATGGAAAGGTCGAAATCACCCGAAGCGAGGCAGAAAAGCATGGTACAGGCTATCATGCCCACTGTGGCGACCGAAAGCGCCAGTCCGACCATGTTTACCCAGGAGAAAAAGTACGGCACGAATATCGAAAGGAGCACAAACAGAACGACAAAAACTACGAGTATGCTCGCGGTATCCCACAAACCCTTGATGCCGGTTCTCAGATCATGTGTGTTTCTGATGCTCACCGTGACACCTCATGGCGTTAACTGAAATTGAGAAAGCAGGAAACTGATAATAGAATATGAAAAACAAAACCGTTCATATATCGCTCGCTCCTCATTTATGTCATGCGACCGGCAGGGCATAGTGCAGGATACGCTCTTCATCCGCCTCGCTGCGTGAAAGCGATGCGGTCATCATTCCCTGGCGCATGACAATGATACGGTCGGATATGCCCAGAATCTCGGGGAGCTCGCTCGAAGCGACGACGATCCCGATCCCCTCTGCCGTGAGCCGTGATATGATTCCGTAGAGCTCGCTTTTCGCACCGACATCGATTCCCCGTGTCGGCTCGTCGAGCAGCATGACCCTGACACGTTCCGAAAGCCACCGAGCAAGTATCACCTTCTGCTGGTTCCCGCCCGAGAGATTCCTCATGAGCTGGTCTGCCGACGGTGTCCTGATCGAGAGCATGCCGATAAATTTCTCGGCGTTTGTCCGTTCCCACGATTCGCTGATAAGTCCCCATCGCGATACAATGCGACGTGCGGCGATATTGATGTTCTCGCATACTGAGCCGAGCGGAAAAACCGCCTCGTTTTTTCTGTCCTCAGGAGTGAATACGAGACCATGCCTGATGGACGATGCCGGACTGTTGACCGCGACTTTTTCCCCGTGTATCCGGACTGTGCCCGATCGTGGTTTCACAGCTCCGCAGATAAGCTTGAGCAGTTCGGTTCTGCCCGCGCCGACAAGCCCGAAAATCCCCACGGTCTCGCCCTGCGCCACGGTCAGGTTAGCCGGTCCGGTCAGCCCCGGTCCGGTCAGTCCCTCGACTTCAAGGGCAGGAATTCCGTGGGGGCGCGGAGCATAACTGTAAATATCCGTGATGGATCGCCCCACCATGCGCTTGACAAGGTAGTCATGGTTGACTTTCGAGATGTCCCCGCAGTTTTCGACAACCTTACCGTCCCTGAACACCGTTACCGAATCGCAGATTTCGAATATCTCGTTAAGGCGGTGGGAAACATAGAGGATCACATGGCCGCTTTGTTTAAGGCTCCCGATGACAGCGAAGAGCTTTTTGACCTCACGTTCGGTCAGGCTGCTCGTCGGCTCGTCGAATGCAATCACCTTTGCGTCGCGCATGAGGGCTTTTGCGATCTCGATCATCTGACGCTGGGCTATGGGAAGAGCGCTGATTCTGACAGCTGGATCGACTGTCTCACCGAGAGATTCGAGTGTCGCAGCCGCGAGTTCCCGTACCTTTTTTTTCTGCACCAGGCCGAAACGATTCGGCAGATGTCCCAGGAGAAGGTTTTCGGCGACGCTCATCTCCGGCACGAGGTGGAGCTCCTGGTAAATTACCGCTATCCCGGCCCTGATGGCGTCCTGTGTG
This sequence comes from bacterium, assembly GCA_021372535.1. Lineage (NCBI taxonomy): Bacteria > bacterium. Next base: position 31,113 of record JAJFUH010000229.1, on the reverse strand, counting down.
TTTTGAAACGTCCGGGGAATCCCTTCGAGGCTAAGCGTTCCCGAATCGGGAGCGTATACGCCCGAGAGTATCTTGAGCAGGGTCGATTTCCCCGCGCCGTTTTCTCCGATAAGGGCATGCACCGTTCCTTCCCCGGCGCACAACGATACATCATCGAGCGCCCGCACTCCCGGGAAGGATTTGCCGATTCCCTCGAACGCAAGGTAGGGCTGATACGCCGTATTATCTGATTGGGTCATTTCGGTCAATCGATGGTACTTTCATTAAGCGCAAGTTTCTTTTTATAGTTTCCCGGTACCCGAGATGTCATGGCCTGTACTATTTTCACTGTGAGAGGGTGAGTTCCTGCAATGCCTCTCCGTAGGTGTCTTTTGTGAGGATCTTCCCGACTGTCGCCGTTTCTTTCGGCGGCTCGACACCATCCCCGGCCCACCGGTACACCATTTCCGTTGTCCTGAATCCATGCATGGCGGCATTCACGAATACCGTCGCGAAAAAACCTGTCTGCACTTCCTTTTCAAACTCGGATTTTGTCGAGCTTCCGCCGATTCCGATTCCTATCACCGATTCCGCCCCGAAACCACGGTTTTCGAGGGCGCGTACCCCGCCGAGCACACCCTCGTCATTGCAGCCGAACAGGAGCCACCGTTTTACAGTAGGGTGCTGAGTGAATACGGCATCCGATGCATCGAATCCGCCGGGTATATCGGTAGTTTTGACCGGGGCGCTGAAGATTTTTTCCGCAGGGAACCCGGCTCCAACCAGCGCTTCCATTGCTCCGCCTGTCCGGTCGAGGCATGTTTCGAGTTCGTTGAACGAGACCGCGAGGGCGGCGGTCTCATCGGGATTCCAGCCGCGTTTTACCAATTCCTCATGGAGGGCTTTTCCGACAATCCTCCCGATCTCCGCGGCATCCATACCCAGGTACGGGACATCCATGGGCCTGCCCTCCGCATCGACGAGACGGTCATCCACCGCGACGACTTTCATGCCATACGCGCGCGCCTTTGTCATGATAGCCGGTCCCAGACGGACATCCGGTGTGCAGATGACGAATCCCCGCGCTCCCTGTGCTGCGAGGTTGTCGATGGCAGCGAGCGTTTTTTCGCCGTCGGTCACCCCGATTTTAACGAGCTCGAAACCGAGTTTATCCGCGCATACCTGGGCGCCTTTCCACTCGTTCTGGAACCATATTTCCTCAGGACGCTTGACGAGGAACCCGATTTTTATCCTTTTCTCGCCTCTGTCCCCGCAGCTGCCGCAGATGAGTAATACGGCGAACAATGTGATGATCGATGCCGTATGTTTTCTGAAAAAAGTAATGTTCATGAATACCATCCCCGATCCATCCCCGACTTAATCCGATAAGCCCAATTCCTTCATAATACCCGCCCTGGTTTCACGGGTTACGATCACCCCTGTTGTCCGTATGTCTTTCGGGGGTTCGATGCCGTCCTTGATCCATTTGTAGAGATATTCGGTGGTTTCATAGCCGTGGCGGTATGGATTGAGAAGGCACGTGGCGAAAAAACCGGTCGGCTCGCTCTTTTCGAACTCCGATTTCGACACATCTCCGCCAATGCCGATACCCACGACCGAATCGGCTCCGAAGCCCCGATTTTCCAGCGCCCGGACAGCACCGAGCACACCCTCGTCGTTGACCGAATAGACAAGCCAGTGCCTGATATAGGGATGCTGTGTCACCGTGACATTCGCCGCATCGAATGCGCTCGGCACATCGCTGTGTTTCTGGGGTGCCCTGAAAATCTTTTCAGCGGGGAAACCCGCTTCGATCAAAGCCTCCGTGGCCCCGTCGGTACGTTCCTTGCAGGTATTGAGCTCTTCGAATGTGACAGCGAGCGCAGCGGTGTCATCGATTGTCCATCCGCGCTTCAGATACTCCTCATGGAGAGCTTTTCCGACCGACCATCCGATCGATACCGAGGAGATACCCATATACGGGACATCCATGAATGAACCGTCTGAACCGACAAACTGGTCATCCACGGTAATCACCTTCATCCTGTATGAAGCAGCGCGTGCCAGAATCCCCGGACCCAGACGGACATCCGGCGTGCATATGACGAATCCCTGCGCACCCTGGGCAGCCAGGTTGTCGATTGCGGCAAGTGTCTTTTCGCCGTCGGTAGCCCCGATCCTGATCAGCTCGAATCCATACCTGTCCGCGCACTTCTGGGCGTAGCGCCATTCATTCTGGAACCACGTCTGCTCGGGGTTGGACACGAGAAAACCTATCTTGACCGGTTTTGCGCCGCGGGATCCGCATCCTGAAAGAATAATCGTCCAGACGAGCATCACTGCGATTACAGTTAAAAGGCAGATGCAGTTCTTTTTTCTCATCGATGAATCCCTGTAATGAAATGTCCATGCTCTGTTTTGAATGGATTTTCCGTAAGGTTACCATATAATGGGTGTTATATTCCCGGTAAGCAACAGAAAAGTGCATACGGATATATAATGATTTCAGGGAGAGGAAATGAATAGCATAAACACCCTGATGAAAAAGAGAGACCGTCCGAGTGTATTGGCGAAGCTTTTTATGAATGAGCAGGGATTGGGATTGTACAGGCCATTGGTGCCGATGGACGGGAGAAAAAAATGTGCTTCCCTTTCACATGATGGGTTATATTATAAAAACCGATTTTTCGGGGTAATACGCTCAGCCGGAGTCAATCCTGTTATTTGTAACATTATAATTACCAATTATATTCATTGCCGTTTACAGAAATCGAGAGGCAGATAGACTCGATGGATGAACTCCATAAAAAATCCCCACGGGAAACTGTCAGAACCGGGGATACAAAGACCGTTGATTCAGCAACCCGGGTTCTCTCCGGGGAGAGCACAAAACGGGGATTTGCCCGTCTCCTGCCTTTTTTAGGACCGGCGTTCATTGCGAGCATCGCGTATGTCGATCCGGGGAATTTTGCAACCAATATAGAGGGCGGGGCAAAATTCGGGTATACACTCCTCTGGGTAGTCGTCGCCAGCAACCTCATGGCAATGCTCATCCAGGTGACATCGGCAAAAGTCGGTATCGCCACCGGCCATAATCTTGCCGAATTATGCCGTCTCCATTTCCCGCGCTGGGTTGTGTGGGGAATGTGGGTGCTGATGGAGCTTGTAGCGATAGCGACCGACCTTGCCGAGTTTGTCGGCGCGGCGCTCGGATTTTACCTGCTGTTTGGAATGCCTCTCTGGGTTGCCGGTCTGGTGACCGCAGCAGTGACCTTTGCAATTCTGGGGCTGCAGAACCGTGGATTCCGTCCCCTCGAAGCGGTTATTACCGCGATGCTCGGTGTTATCGCTCTCTGCTATGTGGTTGAAACCGTCCTGGACAAGCCCGACTGGTCCAAGGTTGTGTATCATGCGTTTACACCACACTTCAATGGCGCCGAGAGCGTGCTCCTCGCCACCGGCATACTCGGAGCAACCGTGATGCCGCATGTCATCTTTCTCCATTCCTCGCTGACACAGGGGCGCATCAGGGTTACCAATCCGGTGCACCGCAGGCGGCTGTTCAACTTCGAGGTGGCCGATGTGACCATAGCGATGGGCGTGGCCGGTTTTGTCAATGCGGCCATGCTCATGATGGCTGCGGCGACTTTCCACCACGCCGGCCTCAGTTCGGTCGCCACAATCGAGGATGCCCATATCACCCTCGAACCCCTGCTCGGTTCCGCCGCAAAGTCGATTTTTGCCATTTCCCTTCTCGTTGCGGGGTTGTCGTCGACAACTGTGGGGACAATGGCCGGTCAGGTGATCATGCAGGGATTTCTCGAACGTCATATTCCCATCTGGCTCCGTCGGCTGATCACGGTTTTCCCGTCGCTTGCGGTGATCATGGCAGGCCTCGATCCGACACGGACGCTCGTGATAAGCCAGGTGGTGCTCAGCTTCGGACTCCCGTTTGCGGTAATACCGCTTATCATGTTCACGAGGAGAGGCGATCTGATGGGCGACCTTAAAAATCGTGCCATAACCACATTCGCAGCCATAATAGTGGCGATATTGATCATATTTCTTAACGGATACCTGCTCTATCAGACCATATTCGGGAAGTAGACCATGTATAAGCATATCCTCATACCCCTCGATGGGTCGGTTCTTGCGGAATCGGCGCTGAAACCGGCTCTGTGCATCGCCCGTATTTTCGGTTCCCGTATCACACTTATCCATGTCATCGAAGAGGATGTCTCGCCCACAATCCACGGAGACCGTCACCTGAGCAGTCCCGAGGAAGCACATATTTACCTGGAAACTCTGGCGCGGCAGGTTTTCCCGCCTGAGATTCCCGTGGAATTCCATGTACATACCGGCAAAACCAGCGATGTCGCGCGCGGCATTGTCGGTCATCAGCAGGAATTTTCGCACGATCTTATCGTCATGTGTTCGCATGGACGGGGCGGTCTCAAATCAGTGGTTTTCGGAAGTATCGCGCAGCAGGTGGTTGCTGCCGGCGATATACCTGTCCTGCTTGTGCGGCCGGAAACAGTCGGGGAGCATGGAGCGTTTGAATGCCGTGTTCTTCTTGCTCCTACGGACGGCGAAAGTGCTCACGAGACCGGTTTACAAGCTGCGGCTGAGCTCGCCCTGGCATCGGGAGCGCGGCTGCATCTTCTGTCTGTTGTTCCGACAACCGGTACGCTGTCAGGCAGGCAGGCGGCGGAACGGCGGTTGATGCCGGGCGCAACAAGAGCGGCTCTCGAGCTTGAATACAATGAAGTGTCTATCTATCTGGAAAATAAGGTTCATTTTTTCCATGACCTTACTGTTCCGGTCACATCGGAGGTGCTGCGGGGCGATCCCGCTGCGGTTATCTCGGATGTTGCGGAATCGATCGATGCCGGAATACTTATCATGGGTACCCATGGTAAAGCGGGTACCGCTGCATTCTGGGAAAACAGCGTCACCGCCAGGGTGCTGGCCCGTACAAAACGTTCGATGCTTCTCGTGCCTGTATGAAAATGTATTTCATTTGTGAGGTATTGCAGATATAAAAAGGACCGGTATGGAATTCAATTTTATGGTTATTTGATTATTGCTCCGGCGGATAAATAATGATACCAATAGCAGGAATAGATGCCGAAACAAGTTCGGCATGACGTCATCCGATATCACTGTTTAATCGCCGAAGCAATAGTACATAACGCTTACGAATGGGATGTTTTTTACACGTTAAAGTGTCATTCCTTTGAAAACGGGAATCCATCATCCAACACTCACGGCATAGCGATGTTAATACTCCGGCGAATAAATAATGATACTAATACCTGGAATAGATGCCGAAACAAGTTCGGCATGACCTCATCCGATGTCACTATTTAATCACCGAAGCAATAATACTGGATTCCCTATTCACTTCGTTCTTGGGAATGACAATACTCATACAATGAATTAGTGATTATGAGCTCATTGAATAACCAGATTCAATTTAATATTCCATTGTGCGATCATTGATACTGGATTCCGATGGATTTATGGATTGGAACAGACCCTGAAACCGGTTCAGGGTGACATAGAGAGTTTGTATAAGGAGGAAAAAAATGGATTTGAAGTTGAAGGATAAGGTTGTCCTCATAACGGGCGGAACGAACGGTCTCGGGCTGCGGGCTGCGCGTGCATTTGCCGGAGAAGGCGCTCATGTCTGTGTCTGCTCGATCGATGAAGAGGAAACGATCGGGAGAGTGGTCGAAGAGCTCCGCGCTCAAGGTGTCCGGGCTCATGGAATCCGTGCGAATGTCTGTATTCCGAGTGAAGCGGAGAGTGTTGCCGGTGAGACGGCGGACAAGCTGGGCGGGATAGACATCCTGATAAACAATGTGGGTAAACGGTTCGGCGACAGCCTGTTTCAGGCCACCGACGAGGACTGGCATAAAACATTCGATAATATCGTATTCCAGACTGTGCGAATGATACGACTCACCGTTCCGTTCATGCGAAAGCGGGGCGGCGGATCGGTCATCAATATCGCCTCCGTCTCGGGATGGCTGCCCCAGCTCGCGAAGGGAAGCCAGTACGGTGCGGCGAAGAATTCGCTTATTTTTCTTGCCGAGCCGCTGGCGCTCGAACTCGTGCACGACAATATCAGGGTGAACACCATCTCGCCGGGCTCCATGATCAGCCCCGATGGAATCTGGGAAAAATGGCGTCAGAAGAATCCCGATGCATTCGAGACCTATCGGCGCGAAAGTTTCCCCATGGGCCGGCTCGGCAGCCCCGAGGAAATCGCCGATGTCATCGTGTTCGTGGCATCGCCGCGCGCCTACTGGATCAACGGCCGTCACATTCCCGTGGACGGTCTCCAGCAGCCTGTCCCCGCGCCGGGATACAAAAACTGGTAACGGGCGGATTGCAGGATTTGAATCTGTATAATTCCGTGAGGTTTACACCCACCGTCCGATGCGCTCTCCTTCCGCGGTCGCTTCGAGGATACGGGCGACGCAGGTGCAGTCCCCGATGACATACACTTCCTCCGCTTTCATCGAGAGCGCCGGGATGAGACCGCTCTTGGGCTGTACTTTCATCGCCGGCCCGGAAGATACGATCTGCTGACCAGGTGTCTTGATACCGACCGCATAGACAACAAGATCAGCTTCGATTCCCCAGAGCTTTCCGCTCTTGAGGCAAACCTCTATACCCTCGGGAGTGATTGCGGTGACCGGGGTACCTGTCATGACCTTGATGTTCCGGTCTTCGAGGAGCAGCTCCATATGGTTGAGGATAATTTTGTTGCTCTGCGGCATGAGGTCGGGGAGCATCTCGATGACTGTCACTTCTTTAAACCCGTTGTCGGCAAGATAACAGGCGGCTTCGCATCCCACCTCGCCGCCGCCGATGACAGCGGCTTTTGTGCCTCTGTATTTCGACACATCACGGAGCACATCGATCGCCGATGCGACATGCGGCTGATCGATCCCCGGAATGCCGGGTTTTATGACATCACCGCCGACCGCGATCACGAGAACATCGGGCGCTTCCTCCTCGACGAGCTCCGGGGTGACTTCGGTACTGAGCTTTACGGTGACCGTGCTTTCGGCAAGCTCCGTTTCATACCATTTCAGCACACGCTGGAGATCATCCTTGAACTGCGGTTTCCCGCCCGGATACACCATGCCTCCGATGTACGGCATCTTTTCATACAGAGTCACATCATGCCCGCGTTTCGCAGCGGTAAGCGCGCACCGTATACCCGCAGGTCCCGCGCCGACTACCATGACTGTTTTCCTGCGGTCGGCTGGAGTGAAGTGCAGTTCGTTCTCATGGGAGAGATAGGGATTCATGGTGCAGATGAGCGGCTCGCTGGACCAGAGCTGGTAATAACAGAGATTGCACCGTATGCACGGGGTGATGTTTTTCGCTTTCCCCTCCTTCGCCTTGTTCGGCCAGTGGGGGTCCGCCAGCACCGTTCTGCCGAGCGCAACCACATCGCAGGCTCCTTCGGCGATGAACCGCTCCGCATCCTCGGGAACGGTTATCCCGCCGGTTCCCATGACTGGTACTCCGGTACAGGCTTTTTTAACCTTTTCCGCCAGCGGCATGAGGGTGTTCCTCGTGATATACATGTGCGGAACTGATGACCACCGGCTCTTGATCATGAGGGATGTGGATGTCGTGCTCACATGGAGATACGCAGGATTCAGAGAGGCGAGGCGCTTTGCGATTTCAATACCGAGCGGAATATCGATCCCCCCGGGAAGTTCCTCGTATGCGCTGAATTTGATGCCCGCCGCAAATCCTGGATATTCCCGTGCTATTCCTTCAAGGACATCGACAGGGAATTTCATCCTTCCCTCGAACGAGCCGCCGTACTTGTCAGTCCGTTTGTTGGTGGACGGCGACATCATCTGTCCGACAAAATAGGTATGCCCGCCATGAATCTCGACGCCGTCGTAACCGGCTTCGCGGGCGTATCCCGCAGCCCTGATGAAGTCTTCCACAAGACCGTCGAGCTGTTCAGTGGTCAGTTCCGGCGGTCTGCACGGGTACGCGGGATTATAGATTGCGGAAGGGGCTTCCTTTCCGACTTTACCGCCGTTGAGGGTAAGCTGGCAGAAGATTTTCGTATCGTACTTGTGGATACGGTCGACCAGCTTTTTATGTGAAGGGATGAAGCGTTCGTGAAAGATACCCACTTTCGGGATTCCCGCGAGCGTGCTCACACGGACTGCGCCGGTAATGATGAGGCCGATACCGCCGATTGCGCGTTCCTCGTAGTAGCGGATTGTCTGGAACGGCCATGTTTCATCGGTGCTCAAGAGGCCGTTGTTGATCGGGGCCATCACCGTTCGGTTGGGCATTTCGACTGAGCCGAGTTTAATGGGGCTGAAGAGGTTCGGATATGACATAAACTGCTCCTTATACGTTTCAGAGGGATTATCTTGTTAAAATGTACGATTTATGTAGTGAGAGCTGCAATTCATACAGGTCAGGAGAAAACCGTAAAAAATCCAGGTACTGCAGGGATACATCACCATTCCACCGAAATGGCAGCCGATGTCACTCCTGCTCCGACCGAACAGAGAATGAGCTTATCGACCGGTTTGAGGCTGTTTTTAATTTCCACGAGCGCCAGCGGTATACTCGCACTCGATGTATTTCCCACCGTTTCGATGTTGAGATAGAAACGGTCGAAGGAAACACCGCTCTGTTTTGCAGCGGCCTTGAGAATCCGCCCGTTTGCCTGATGAGGGATAACCCACCGTGTTTCCGCCGGTTTCCAGCCACTTTTAATGATGACATCGCGGATCAGCTTGGCAAAACTCTCTGTCGCGAACCGGAAAAGCGCGGGACCCTCGAGGCGAATCCATGGATCGAAATCTTCGCAGCCTTCGGAAATGCAATAGCCGGGCTCCTCACGCCGCGCCATGCGAAGTCCCTTCGAATCTGCTCCGAGGATTATTCTGCGGATCAGGTGGCCGGAAGTTCCGGAAGAAATGACCGCAGCGCCGGCGCCATCGCCGAAAATGAAGTATGTGCTCCGGTCCGATTTATCCAGGAGACGTGATTGCAAATCGACACCCACAGTGAGGACATTTTTTGCCAGTCCGGAAAGAATCATTCCGCGTGCCATCGAGACCGCATAGAGCCAGCCGGAACATGCGGCGTTGAGATCGAAGGCAGGTATGCCCCTGAGACCCAGACGGTTCTGCAGGATACATGCGGTGGATGGCATCGCGAAATCAGGCGTGGTCGTGGAAAGAATGATGGCATCGATGTCTTCTTTCGGTATTCCCGCATCCCTGATGGCATCGATTGATGCCTTGTAGGCCATGTCCGAGGGTTTTTCACCATTCGCGGCCCACCGTCGCTCACGAATGCCGCTGACCTGGTATATATAATCGGCGTTGATCTCGGGAAAACCCACGACCAGCTCCTCGTTGGTAACCACCCGTGACGGAAGGTACCCGCCGATACCCAGAATGGTGGTACCATCATTGACCACCTCGTTCGTTACCGCCGGGGATACCATGCTTTCCTCAACGTCGACATCCGCTTCGACGGGTTCGGTAAAAGCGGGCGGAATCCAGTTTTTCATGCCAGAATCGGTTGTTTCGATCTCCATGATCGGCTCATTATACGGGACAATTTCTCCCGCTGGCCGGAGAAGTTTTACCACTTTCCCGGCGCAGGGAGCCTCGAAGTCATAAAGCGCTTTGGCTGTTTCATAGAGCATTATGACCTGATTTTTTTCAAAATGATCACCTTCCGCAACCTGCCATTCAACGACTGTCACGACTGTCTCAGTGAGACCCTGTATGGGGAGATAGAGTGACATTTGAAAAGCTTTATCGTTCATTACCTTTCTCCGAGTAATTTTTTAATCGTTTCCAGAATACCCTGTGCATTCGGCCTGAAACAGGCTTCGAGCTCCGGTGCGAAAGGAGCCATCGCATCCGGAGCAGCAATGAGTTTCGGCGGGTTCTTCAGAAAGCTGAAACATTCCTGGGTAATCAGGGAAATAATACGGTTGCCTATCCCCTGGGATTCGCCGCTTTCCTGCACCACAATCAATTTCCCCGTCTTTTCGACTGATTCCATGACGGGGCCAAGATCGAGCGGTTTCAAGACAAAAGGATTCCATACATCGACGGAATAACCCGACTGGGCTGCTGCCGAGAGAGCCTGGTCGATCATCGCACCGATGGCAACGATGGTCAGGTCACCGCCTTCCGTATACCTGCGGGGTCGCCATACCGCTTTGAGGTCGCCATCGAAATCGATATCCCCGGTTTTGTTCCAGTACAGGAGTTTATTTTCGAACACAAGACAGGGATTACGGTCGTAAAATCCTGCGACAAGCGCTTCGAAAGTTTCCTGGGGCGTTGAAGGATAGAGCAGCTTCAAGCCCGGGAACAGCGACCAGAGGCCCTCGTATTCGCCAGAGTGGAATTGTCCGAGAGTCAGCCCGCCGCCGCAGGGCAGCCGCACGAGCATAGGCACTCCCTGAGATGAACGGGTAAACCATGTACCGGTATTGAGACCGAGCTGTGTCACGGTTTCCGTGGAAAAATCGGCGAACTGGAATTCGACGATCGGTTCGATGCCGACCTGAGAAGCGCCGAGGGCAAATCCCATGATGCCCGATTCGCTCAGTGGCATGTCCATGACGCGCTCGGGGCCATAACGTTTGATCAATCCCTTGCTGGTCTTGAATGCCGAACCATATGTGCCGACATCGAGCCCGAGAAGGACGGCTCCGGGATTATGGGCGAGGATATAGTCCTGGGCGTGGTTGACCGCGTCACCATTCTTGATCTTTTTGGCCCTGAACGGCTCGATTCGGGTAGCCGGTGAGTCGGCATATACCGTCCATGCGTGGGATTGAGCATCGGGGCGGGGAACTTTCAGAGCGCTGTCGATCGCTTTTTGAACATCGCTGTCGATTTCATGTTCCATGGCGGCGATATCAGCCTCGGGAAACGAATATGTCTCATTGAGTATGCGGCGCGTTTTCGGAACAGGGTCGCGCTTCAGAAACTCTTCCCGCTGTTGAGGGGTGATATATTCGGCTTTATCATATACGGCATGACCATGAAGACGGATGGTATCGCACTCGATGAGCGTCGGCGCCGGGTCGGCATCCATGGCGGCCAACGCATCGAAGACCGTGCTGTAGACTTCCCACGGGTCGGTGCCGTCGATGGTCACACCCTTGATACCATAACCATGAGCGCGATCGGACAGACTGGCGCAGTTGTACTGAAATTCTGTCGGAGTCGAGAAGGAGTAATGGTTGTTCTGGATGAGGAAGATCACAGGCACATGGTGGATAGAAGCGATATTGAGCGCCTCGTGGAATTCACCCGTGCTGCTGCTGCCGTCGCCGATGATCGTCAATCCGAACGCACCATCGCCTTTACGGCGTGCGGCCCATGTGCCCCCCACAGCGAGACTGAACATCTTGCCGAGATGGCTTATCATGGGAAACCGACGATTGCAGACATCGCCGTGGTGGACATTCCCCTCGCATCCGTGAGTCGGACTTTCCCTGTTCGCCATATATTGACAGAGCAGGGTATAAGGTTTGACTCCCATAATAAGATGAGAAGCTATATCACGGTGCATGAATGTAACCACATCGAGGCACGGTCTCAGAGGAAGAGCCATACCGATAGCGGTAGCCTCATTTCCGCTGCTTATCGTTACCGTACCCTTGATGTATCCTTTTTGAAACAACTCGATCATACGGTTTTCGAGCTGCCGTGTAAGGTACATATAATAATAAGCGAGCGGATAAAAATCCTGCCGGGTTAGCTTCTGTGGGTATCGTTTGATCCTGAGTTCAGACACGAAAACGTGTGTCTTTCTTAAAGAGTTAAGTGTTATTGTTTATTGAAGAAAGGTTTTGAAGATTTTAATATTCATAGTATTTATAATTTATGCTCTTGTCAACCAAAATACTACATTCACTCATTAATGTCAATTATTCAAATCTGTTCATGTTTAACGGGTGTATCTCATAAAAGGATATGGTCAGATGATATTTTTGCGGACAAAACAACGGCTGATTATAAAAAATGACGTCCGATTCTATACCGGTATTGTCCTGCAAATATTTTTTTTGGTATTACGGTCTATTATGCAATATTATACTACTTACATGCAGCCATGAATTTTATAACTCGGGCCTTTTGTAAAAGTCGTTTTACAGATGTTAAAAAAAGGCGAGTTTTTTAACTACAGCCCCCTGACCCTCGGTCCCTTGCGCTTCGCGGCTCTACGCTGCGCTTCGTGTCCCCCGGAGGGGGCAAGGGAAGTCGTTGCACCACGGTTAGTTCCTGCCCCCTCGGAGGAAGGATGCCCGAAGGGCAGGAAGGGGGCTTTGAGAAATAAATGTGACTTTTTTTATAATTCGCTCACCCTAAAAGGAATTATTAGAGGTACCCTATAGTTTAACTTTCAAAAAACAATGTTACTCAGAAGATTTATTCAATTACTGAACAAGGCAAAAAAGTTTTCAAGGATAAATTAAAAAGAAATGATTTCGGCTTGGCAAGCTTCTAAGCACCCAATTGTCATAGGTTTGGCAAATTTGAATTTATTAAACAAGAAAGAAGCTATGGAGCAATTAACAGAATACTCAGAATCACTTTACAAGATGATAAAATGCTATAATGAATTAGAGAAATTCTTATTGATGGCAAATGCCCTCTTGGAAATATTCAACTGGCAACAAGAAGAATATATCTGAATAAAGCAGAAAAAGGATGGTTAATTAAATTTATTAAGGATTATAAAAATGAAAAGTAATTTAATTGCGCCCTGCGGAATGAACTGCGGAATATGCCTAGGTTATCTTAGAGATAAAAACAAATGTCATGGTTGCAGGGAAATGGATGCATACAAATCAAGTTATGGTAGACAATGCATCATAAGAAGTTGTCAAGTTCTAAAGAAAAATAAAATGAAATTTTGCTCAGATAAATGCGACAAATATCCATGTAAAAGATTAAAGAATCTTGATAAAAGATACAGAACAAAGCATGGAATGAGCATGATTGAAAATCTTGAAAACATTAAGAATTTAGGCATAACCAAGTTCGTTAAGAATGAAAAATCAAGATGGAAATGTCACAAATGTGGTAAAGTTCTTTGCGTCCACAGACCAATTTGTTTAAACTGCGGTGAAAAAAATGAATCACGATAAAATAATAATAAAAAATGCAAAGACTCATAATTTGAAGAATGTTTCATTAGAAATTCCCAAAAATAAATTAGTTGTATTTACAGGAGTCTCTGGTTCTGGAAAATCTTCATTGGTTTTTGATACAATTTACACTGAGTCTCAAAGGCAACTTATTGAAACTTTTTCTTCCTTTGCAAGAGCAAGGATGCCTAAACTGTCCAAACCACCTGTCGAAGAGATAAAAAATATTTCGACAGCAATTGTTATTGACCAAAAACGAATGGGGACTACCTTAAGAAGCACTGTTGGAACAGCAACGGAGTTGTATACTTACCTAAGGCTCCTTTTTTCCAGATGTGGTGACAAGTTTATAGGACCCTCATTTGTTTTTGGGTTTAACCATCCATTGGGTATGTGTCCACATTGTAAAGGATTAGGAAAACAGATTAAAGTTGATGTAAATATGCTTTTGGATAAGGAAAAAACAATTAGGGAGGGAGCAATTAACCATCCTGACCATAAGGTTGGAGGATGGAACTGGAGAGAGATGATTGCAGCAGGTCTTTTTGATGTGGATAAGAAGCTAAAGGATTTCTCAGAAAAAGAATTGAATGATTTTCTTTATGTGAAGTCTATTCCTATTGAAAAAAAGCATGGCGCTGGAACATATTCAAAGAACTTTGAGGGCATAGCCAGAAAACTCGAGAGGATATATGTAAATAAAGCAAAAGAGGAATTGTCCAAAGAGAGGAAAGATGCCTATCAAAGATATTTTGTTTATTCTGATTGCGATTCCTGTGGCGGTTCAAGAATAAATGAAAAAGCAAGAAGTGTAAAAGTGAATGGAAAAACAATTTCTGAATTAATAAATATGGAATTCAATGACCTTTATGATTATCTCGGAACTATTAAAGGAGATATTGCAAAGCCAATGGTTCAGAAGATGAGGCAGATTCTTTCTCACTTGATCGAGATTGGTGTGGGCTATCTTTCTTTGAACCGTTCAGTTGCTACCTTATCAGGAGGAGAAAGCCAGAGAGTAAAGATGGCAAGACAGCTTGATTGCGATTTAGTAGATATGATGTATATAATGGACGAGCCGTCTATAGGACTTCATCAAAGGGATATTAACAAACTAATTGAAATACTAGTTAAGCTAAAAGAGAAAGGTAATAGTGTTTTTATTGTTGAACATGACCCTGCATTAATCAGATGTGCAGAGCACATTATTGATATTGGGCCAAAAGCAGGAAGTTTGGGTGGAGAAATAATCTATTCTGGAACCTTTGAAGGCTTAAAGAAATCAAAAGGATTGACTGCTGAGTATTTGAACAAAAACGAGAAAGTTAATAATTATAGGAAAATATGGCAGGATTATATCGAGATTAAAAATGCATCTTTGCATAATCTAAGGAATGTCTCTACAAAAATTCCAAAAGGAGTTTTAACTTGCATAACTGGAGTTGCAGGTTCAGGGAAAAGCAGTTTGATAAATGATGTTTTTGTTAAGGAGAATAAAGATGCAGTTATCATTGACCAGTCTCCTGTGGGAAAATCTTCTCGTTCTAATCCTGCAACCTATATTGGAGTTTTTGATCTGATCAGAAAAGAATTTGCACATGTAACAAATTCAAATCCTTCTTTATTCAGTTTTAACTCCAAAGGAGCATGCCCAAAATGTAAGGGGCTTGGAACAATAAGTTATGAAATGAGTTTTATGGATGAAGTCAAAGTTACTTGTGATGAATGCAACGGCAAAAGATATACTGAAAAAGTTTTAGCATTGAAATATAATGGAAAAAGTATTTTTGATGCTCTTAATATGACTATTACAGAATTAGTTGATTTTTTTGAGAATAAAGAAATCAAAAGAAAACTTGGGATTTTATGCGATGTCGGCCTAGATTATTTAGAACTTGGACAACCGCTAAGCACTATGTCAGGTGGAGAATGCCAGAGAATCAAGCTGGCATCAGAATTACATAAAAAAGGGAATGTTTATGTTATGGATGAGCCAACAACTGGTTTGCATATGGCAGATATTGATAGATTAATGAAAATAATAAAGAATCTGGTTGATAATGACAATACTGTGATTGTTATAGAACATAATCTTGATGTTGTTAAACACGCTGATTGGGTGATAGATTTGGGTCCTGAGGGAGGTTCTAAAGGTGGAGAAATATTGTTTGAAGGAACTCCTGAAGATTTGATTAAGTGTAAAAGGAGTTATACTGGAAGATACTTAAAAGGAATCGTTTAATTTCTGTTAGGATTTACTTAATCTGATTAAAAGTCTTGTGATAAAGTCTGTAAGTGTGGATATAAGCTGTCAAGGGTCGGCACGAAGTGCTGATCCCCGATTAATGATTCGGGGACAAGCTTACATACCCTTGACAGCACCGAAACAATACATTTCATTATCGGGCTCGTGAAAAATATACTTTTTCACAGCCCTCTTATATCTAACCATTTATTTTCAGAAGTTAATACTAAGTTGGGAATGGCTATCTCATAGGGGCATTTTTTAATCGCTTGATGTTTTCTTACAAAATTGTAAAATATCTCATTAGTATTATTATTTTTCGCCGGAGCAATAATTTGTAACTTTTTTCCCGACCGGCCGTAATGTTCCGGGGGAATAAGGATATAATAATTCAGTAAATACATATGAGTCCTGTCACCGTACTCATAAGGAGCTGGAAGATGAACCATCCGATATCACGAAGAATCTGCATGAAAGGCATGGGAGCGGGAACCGCCCTTGTTCTCTCGCGGACCGCAGGAGGTATCGCTGCAGCCCAAACTCAGAAACTTGCCATCGACCGCTCGAATGTTGTCCTGGGCGGTCGCCCCATGTACCTGCGCGCCTATCATCCCCCGTATCTGGTTACTTACTATGGGGCACGGAACGAACGGAAGACGGTCAAATGGGACCCGCTTGTCGCCCGTTTGGAAAACGAACCCGATCTCGTGATCCGCATAATCGAGGCGTATGACGATGCCTGTGTCGGATGCACACACCTCATGCCCGATCCGCTCGGAAGTGTCTGGGGCGCCGGATACACATGCAGTTCGGCGCAAAATCCGGATACCGTTGCAAGCGTTACTCTCACCAACAGGAGGATTCTTGGCGAACTCGGGCTCTATTTCGGCTCGGAAATAAAGTTCAGGGATATCGTCCCTCTCCTTGAAAAGAATGTCCCTGTCCTCTATGACGGTATCGGCGGTCCCGACAATCAGGAGATGTATGAAAAAGGACTCAGAGATCTCAAGGCGAAATACGGGCTGTAATGCCTTAAGTGATTGTAAACATGTTGGGATACCATGATATTCCTTTTGTGATATCCGGAGGAAACAATAAATATTTGAATGTAGTTCTCGAATAATCTTGACATTCTCGAATGGTTTCGCTTTATTTTTTACAAGTATCGGATATTGTCAAACTAATCGGCCTATGAAAAACAAATTCTACATAGTTTTCCTGTTCTTTGCGCTCGTCGCCCTGACCATGATCGGATATGATTATGTGTGCGGGCATATGGGCGAGAACCCTCTTATCCCCAATAAATGCCTTCTCTGTCAGGCATACCAGTCAACAGAGCTTGTTCACTACTTTACGGTTTTCTTCGGCATTTTCAGTATCATGCCGTTACTCGGCTTTATCATCGTTACAGACAATCTCTTATTTCCACTTCAATTTCTCACGGTAATATCTCTCCGCGCGCCACCTTGCGCATAGTAATCCCCTGAAACGGCAGTACCTTGCCAAAATAAAATCGCAATAACAATATAGTATTAAGCTATATAATCCTATATGCTAATACACTAACACATTGAAGCGAACGGACTATCCTTTCCGGGAAATTATTGCACTTTTCCCGGAAACGGATAAAAGTCTGGTATTATGTGTACTGTCAATAAGGTGTTGTGGTGTAATTTATAGAAATAACAAAATATTAGAAAAATCACAATGGAGATAAGAATGTATAAGGTATGGTGTATTGTATGTATAACACTGTTTCTTCTCCTGAATGTACCTTCCGGCGCCCAGAACAAATCCGCCCCTCCGGCGGCATCCGTTTCGGGTACCCGGACAGAAAACACCGGGATACAGGAACAGAAAGAATATAACGGAAAAATCACCGATCTTGAATCAAGGATCGAAAAGCTTGAAAAAGCGCAGGCTGCTGAAAAAAGCGAATCGGAACTTGAAAACCTCCTGAAAGAAGTGCAGACGCTGAAATTAAGCAGTCAGGAACAAGAGCAGACTGTCAATCGTGTTTTCAGGGGCGGAGAACGTCAGCAGGCCCAGTTAAATCCCGAGATCAGTCTCACCGGTGATTTTTTTGGCAGCTATTCTTCGAGCGATGCGGCATTCATCACTGAAACGAGTGATTTTACCGACGGGAGGGACCAGTTCTATCTGCGTGAAGCCGAATTCCACATCATCTCACCCCTCGATCCGTTCACCCGCGGAAAATTTTTTCTCGGAATACCCGGTACGGGTAAAGTATCGCTTTCCGAAATGATCGGTGAGGCGTACATGGAGTGGCTCAATCTTCCCGGCGGTCTCAATCTGAAAGTCGGAAAATACAATACCCAGTTCGGGATACTCAACCGCTGGCACGATCACGGCCTTCCTCAGGTCGACCGTCCCCATGTGCTTACCGAGCTTTTCGGAACGAATAATTTTGGCGGCATCGGCATCGCCGGTAATTTTCTCCTGCCGAAACTCTGGGCGCATGTAAACGAGCTTGACTGCGAGATAATCACAGGAGGTGACGGCCATGCATTCGATACGAAATATAATAATCCCATCGGGGTGATGCATCTTAAAAACTATTACGATCTGTCACGGGATACCTACCTTGAAATCGGTCTTTCGGGCGCGTACGGATACAATGATAAAAAGAACGAGTATGCCACGAAGCTGGCAGATGTAGATATCGCCTACAAATGGGTTCCGGCCGCAAGGTCTCATTACAGGACGACCGAATTACGTGGCGAATTTATCGTCAGCCAGCGTGAAGGCGCGGGGAAAGATATCAACCGATACGGTTTCTATACCTATATCAGAAATAAAATGGGACCGAGTTACTGGATCGGTCTCCGGTACGGGTATACACAGCTCCCGATGGATCCGGTCAAAAAGAATGAATGGGACATAACGCCGTCAATCGATTTCTGGCAGAGCGAATTTGTCATGATGCGCCTCCAGTACAGTTATACACAGCGAAGTTTTGCCGATAACGATCATGCGGTTTTTCTTCAGTCGGTCTGGTCGATGGGACCTCACAAACACGAAGCATACTGATGTATGCTTAACGGAGAGTAAACATATAAAAAACGGAGTGTTACTATGAAAACAAAATGGTGTTTTACTTTTGCGATGTACCTGATGGCAGTCCTGGTAATCGGTGCATCGGGTGTTTATGCGAAGTCGCCGGTTTATGTGGTGACGACATTTTCCGATTATGCTTCCATAGTCAAAGAAATCGGCGGAGACAAGGTTGTTGTGGAGTATCTCTCGCAGGGGGATCAGGACCCGCATTTCGTTGCACCGAAACCGAGCCTTGCTTTGAAACTTAAAAAGGCGGACATGTTCGTGACCACGGGAATGGACCTTGAAGTCTGGGCATCGACGCTGCTCGATAAGGCGCGGAACGATAAAATAATGGACGGCGCCGTGGGATTTGTGACGGTATATACCGGTCTCGATATACTTGAAAAACCGACGACGATAAGCCGGACGGAAGGCGATATTCATGTCTATGGAAATCCCCACATTCATACGAGTCCGATGAACTGGATAAAAATTTCTGATAATATATGCATGGGCCTCAAAAAAGTCGATCCCGAGAACGCCGATTACTACGATAAGCGTCAAAAAGCCTTTGTCGATAAGATTGACAGGAGCATGTTCGGTGATAAACTGGTGGAGCTCATCGGAGGGGATCATCTGAGCGATCTTTTGCTTGCTGGAACGCTGTTCGAATTTCTGGACAAGGAGTATCAGGGCGAGAAACTGATAAACTCGCTCGGCGGCTGGTTGAAACAGGCAATGCCGTTCAGGAACAAGGAGGTTGTTGCCTACCACAAGAACTGGGCCTATTTCGCCCGTGATTTCGGGCTCAACATAATCGGATTCATAGAAGTGAAGCCGGGAATACCGCCTTCGCCGAAGGATGTCCAGACAACGATCAATCTCATTAAGGAGCATGGTGTAGATGTCATGCTCGTGGCGAGCTATTTCGAAAAAAGGAAACCGACAACCATTGCCCAGAAAACCGGTATCCAGGCATTGTTTCTCCCGCTTTCCGTCGATGCCATACCCGAGGTTTCGGACAATTTCAAACTTGTTTCGTACTGGATTGACAGCATCAACAAAGCCGTTCAGGGAAAATCGGGAGGTATCATTTCCACACAATAAACACTATCCGTGTGATGTTCATTTTATTTCAGGGAGAAATATATGCAGAATTTTCTTTCCTTTTTCATGATTCAGATACTGTTACTGGCGGTGGTGCTTTCCGTACATACCTATATCGGGCTGCATATCATACGGAGGAATCTCATTTTTTCCGATCTTTCGCTTGATCAGCTCGCTGCCTTTGGAGTTATCGTGGGAATCGGGTTCGGTATAGAAGGCGGCACCACGGCATCTTATTTTGTGTCGTTTATTGCCGTTGTGTTCGGTTCGTTTCTTCTCGCGGTGGTGAAACCGAAAAGCGGAAAGATTCCCCGTGAGGCGGTGATCGGTATTATCTACTGTATGGCGCTTGTGGCATCGTTTCTGGTCGCCGACAAGATTTCGGGCGGCAGCGCATATATCACCCAGACGTTGTCGGGCTGCCTGCTCTGGGTCACATGGCCTCTTGTCTGGGTAACTATCATTTCCTATATCGTTCTGTCGATTTTCCATTTCAAGTACCGGCATCACATTATAGGCATCACCGAACGAAAGGGAATAAAACATGAGAATTTCTGGGATCTCCTGTTTTTCCTCAGCCAGGGAATTATCACGGTGCTGATTGTCCCGATAGCCGGGGTTCTTCTCGCGTATGCGTTTCTGATGATTCCTGCCGCCATCGGTGTACTGTTTACAAAGAACTGGCTGCCGGGACTGATAATCGGGTGGACTGCCGGATTCTGTGCTTCGATTGTAGGGCTCTTATTCTCGTATTTTCTGAGACTGCCCTATGGCCCGAGTCTTGTGCTGGCTCTCGGTGGTTTTTTCTTTATCGCTCTTATTACCCGCATTTTCGTACCCGGAGAAGCATAGGATGCTTCTGCGAAAACTGTATCTGCGGGATATGGATAATCACGTGAAAAAAACCACAAACCACAAACCATGAACCATGAACCATAAGACTGTTGATATTGCTCGTACCATAAAACAGAAAGGGAAATTCAGATGTGGGAAGCCGCATATTTTCTGCTCCCGTCATTTGTTGCATGTCTGGTGATACTGTTTATTCTGGGATATCTTGGAATTCATGTGCTCGAACGTGAAATCATATTCATCGATATCGCGTTTGCACAGATTGCGACTGTGGGTTCGGCGCTCGTGTTCATCCTGTTCAGGCAGCATGCGCTGGAAGAACATAGTGTTGTAGAAAGAATTTTTGCCCTTGGCTGCACGATCTGTGCGGCAGCCTTTTTCTCGTTTGTATCAAAAAAAGTTACCAGAATATCTCAGGAGACAGTTATCGGCGTATCATATGCCATTGCCGCAGCTGCGACGATTTTTCTGCTTTCTCTTGCCGCGGGCGGAGATGTACACCTCGAGGAAATGTTTGCCGGGAGCATTCTCTGGGCGAAGTGGCCTCAAATACTGTTATGTGCCGCAGTTTACAGTATTATTGGTATATTCCATTACATTTTCCGGTCGAAATTCATCCGTTTGACAACAGATTACAAAGGCGCGGCGCAGGGCGGCATGAATGTTATGGTGTGGGATTTTCTCTTTTATGCTTCCATGGGGATCGTTATTACATACACGGTCGAGATTTCGGGAGTCCTTTTGACATTTGCATATCTTATCATTCCCGCAACGTTTTCCGCCCTGTTCGCTCAGGGATGGAGAAGCAGGCTCATCATCACGTGGCTCATGGGCGCTCTGGTTTCAATTGCAGGTCTTGCCTTTTCATACTGTTTTGATTTTTCGTGCGGTCCATCGCTTGTGTCCATGATGGGATTTGTACTGATTATTGCTGCCTTGTTTAAAAAGCATATGCCGATCAAGCTGTGAATACCATATATTACCCCCCTGTAATTTTCGCAAATGAAGCAAATCTTTTCTCAGTGAATCCAAAGGGGGTAATTCCATGCATGTCACCCTGTGGCTTGCAGTATGTCTGTTGTTAACCGGTGCTGGAACATCAGCCGCCGGAAGTGACACCATCGGGCCGCGTCGCTCCGTGGTCACCTGCCATATGTCGTTCGATACGACGGATTTTCTCGCCGATGAGTTTATCACCCAATCGGGGAAAATGTCCCTCGAAAAACGCAGGATCGATTTCCCTGAAGGCAGATTCGGTAAGGGGATTCATCTCGGTTTCATTCCGCAGATGCCGGATACCGACAACATGACGGGAACAGACCTTGATCTCACCACAGCGGTTATTTTCGATATCGCCATACTACCCACATGGGGTTCGGAGTCGTACGGTTTCTACGAGCCCTTCTGGTGGGGCGAAGGCAGAATCAGCCCACGGCTCGGAGCAATTGCGTTCTGGGCGAAAGGGAAACCTCCCTACGCCTGCCGCCTCTTCGAGCAGGCTTCCATCGCGTTTGGCCGCAAGGAGCGCGACCTCATCGGTATCGATATCGATAAAGACCTCAAAATATCGGCTTACCTCCGCGATGCCCGCTATGTCCGCCACGAGCTCGCTCCCGGTACGGTCTGGGACTCAGAGCGCTGGAACCACGTCGTGCTCAACTGGGACTGGGCGAACGGGCTCGAACTCTGGCTCAACGGAGAGAAAATCGCTTCAACCTGGGGCGGCGACGGCTGGTTCGAAACACTGCCGCCGGGATTGTTTCACCTCGCCGCGCCGGGGCTGACCTATGATGAACTCTACCTTATGGATCGCCCGCTGTCCCGTTCCGAAATTCAGAACCTCGTGAAATCGAACAGGGCTCCCGGCGATGAATCTACGGTGTATACCCGTAAACAGTATGATATCGGCCGTATTGCACGTGTCAGCGGCTCGGACAGGAGCGAAAATCTTCCCGTCGCTGCGCCTGATTACGGCATGACAGTTACCGAAGTATGGCCCTGCGATGCCACTGACGGGCACATTCCGGGATGGTATGTCATCGACGGCCGTAACGAGATGGCCTGGCCGCACGAATATGCGTTTTTCACCATCATCCCCGGAGATGCCGATTTCCATGCCGGGAAAGTCGATATCCCGACTCCTCCGGGCGCCGCGGTCAACTATGTGACGGTCACCGGCAACCTGACCGATGTAACCGTTCAGGCAGGTTCACCGGACAGGGAAGAAAAGGCCGATCTTTTCACCATTCCGGCGGGAGAGCGATTTTTCTATGGCTCGATGATCACCGCGACAGAAGGAGCGGCATTCAGGATACCGTTCACCATCGGTTATGGGTGTCCGCCGGGATTTCAGGGTGATGCGGTACATCTGCCCGTCTCCGGCGACAAGCGCATTCACAACGTGGGGTTGTACCATGTCGGCAAACAGGAGAATTCCGAACCGGCCGGTACGGTGTATACCGTGCTGCCGATGACCGGCGGGCTCGACAGCCGGTACGATTTCGCTTTCCATGCCCTGACCGCCCGTGATGAGCGGCGTATTGCTCTCGCTTCCCGAAGCGACGTCCGGGGCAAACGTGAAACGGTCGACATCGGTGCGTTCCGTCGGCTCAATATAATGAGCGAGCCGTTCACCGATCCCACCGGTGTGACAGCGGTCACGCTTTCCATTCCCTTGAAAACCGCACGAGACAGCGAGGCTCTGTATGTCCGGGTGCACGATCCGGCGGTACCGTCACGGCTCTGGAACCAGTTTGCGGTCAGTCTCAGGGGATTTCCCGGCGGATTCAGAACGCTTGTCCTCACCATTGACTTTACCGACCTCGTGCTGACAGGAGGCGACCGTCTCTGGATTGATCTCGGAACAGCGGGGGGATGCGACCTCGCGCTCGGCGACGTCAAATCGCCTGCGCACCTTTACGTTGCAACCGCAGCACCCTATATCGCCGTGGATGCCTATGCCGACAAGGAAATCATATCGGCAAAAGCTCAGTATTCGAAAATGTACGAATTCATGCCGTGGAAATTCACCGGCAGGACGGTTTCTCTCGACCATCCCGATTCCTACGGCGGCCCCTTCGATATGATTCTGCCTGCGCTGGCGGTAAAGCGGGTCAAGCCCGACCATTTCACCGCGAATTTCCTCGATCTCCTTTGCGGCCCCAAATCGAGGCAGTTTGTCATCGATGGCGCTCCGCCCGATCCGGCGCTCATAGAACTCATACGGTTTCCCAACCCGTCCGGTGCTCCCGACTGGGCGCTCTACATGCATATTTACAACACGTTCCGCCACAGTATCGCCGACTGGTGGGTGAAGAACCAGAACCCGGACGGGCAGGTGGGCGGCGGGTGGAATGACGACACGCTGTTCATCAGTTTCCACCAGGCCGATCTTCCGCTCGATGGCAGCGAAAGCGCGCGGGCGGTTATTGACACGGTACATACGAAATTCGAGCTGACCGGGCTTTTCAAGGATGGGTACTGCCGTATTCACCCGATCGACCGTCTCCATGTGGGTGATTTCATCAGCGAGCGCTACAACACCGTCGTCAACAACCTCGGGCAGGCCTATGCCGCCGAACGTGAGATGGAATCGGCATGGCATTCCGGTCATCCCGAGCGGACACCGCTCAATTATGGCAACGGCGGAGCATTCAAATCATCGGTCAACGTTCTGAACTGGTACTGGGGAAAGGATGTTCCGACCGAGCCCTATGTTACTGAGCCGCTCGACAAGGTAACCGGCGATCTTCATCTTTTCGCTTCGACCTGCACTGATTTCAACTTCTTCCGGTATACCGGATCCAACATTCACCGTGACGATTTCAGGCCTTATGGCGCCGATGACGCATACCGTTACCTTCTCGGTGGATCGCGGGGAACGCGATGGGATGCGCATCTCAAGCTTGCGGTGATGTGGCCCTCCGGCGGCGGACCCGAGGTCGCCCGGATAATCCTCAAAGCGGATGACACCTCCCTCGAAGCAGTATGCTACTCGTTCGACAACCGGACACGCAGCCTTGCGATGCGCCTCTGCAGGATTCAGGACGGCCGTTACCGGATAGGCCTGTACCGCGACCCGGATGGAACCGGTAAAGCGGGTGAAGCCATCTGGAAAATAGAGCAGCAGCTGAGCCGTTTTGATGTGGTGACGCTCCCCGTGCCGCCGCACACGCCGCTCGTTATCAGAGTCGAACAGATCGAACGGGTTGATCGTCCGGCGGAACTTCCCGATCTCGCTGTCGATACCCGTGATATAAGCCGAACGGAATCGAAAGTAACCGTGATTGTCCACAATCTCGGCAACAGCGCCGCGAAGAATGTTTTAGTGAGGCTCCTCACCGGCGAGGAAACGGTGGCTGAACAGAGAATCGTTCAGCTTGATGCGCCGACGGATTTTATTCCGAAACGGGAAGTGGTTACATTCCCGAATGTACCGAAATCGCGAAACCTGAACGTGGTTGTCGACCCGGATAACGCAATTCGGGAAATACTTGAAGAGAACAATTCGGCAGGAGTCAGATAGCATTTCGCACGAAATCACGATGTAAAAAATCTGAGCATGAAGAAAAAAGGAAAAAAACGGAGAACACCGGTAATGATTCCACGATTCCGGTTTCTCCGTCTATCCGGCAATGAAATCAGTTGATTGACAGGGCGGTGCTCCCGATCATTTTTGAACAAACTCGACGAGCCCCTGTTCTTTGAGAAATTTATAGTATGCGATGAGGTCGAAATTCACGACAGGTCTTCCCGCTTCGAGTTCGACAAGCTCCCTGATCTCGTTCAGGTTACGTCTGCCGTCACACCACCAGTACGATGCATTCCCCCAGTTGGTCGGCGACCACCAGCGCGAGGAGGATTTCACCACTTTCCACTGATCGCGGGGAATCCCTTCGAGGGTGATTGTCCCGATCGTGGTGCGTTTCGGAATGATCGTTTCTGCCTCCTGCTCCCAGGTACCCTTTCCCTTTGAATATTTGACGATTTTCAGCGATTCCTTTTCTGCTTTTTCCCGAACGGCTTCACGATATTGTCCGGTCATGAATTCACAGAATTCGTCCGTTTTTTTCATATACCGGGCAATGTCTTTCTGAGTTTCAGCCCTGTTTTTTTCCTGTACAAGCCGTTCGATGTTCCTGAGCGCCTGTTTCTGAAGCTCCGCATAATACGAAATTGTCCGCGAACCTTCGTCGAGCGCTTTTCCAAGGGCGTTCCCATCCCCGTCCGCGGTCAGACGGAGTGTCATGTCACGTGATTTCTCGAGAATCACCCCGACACCCCTGTCGAACGTGAGCCGCTCGATCAGCGGGGTTTCATCATATCCGGCGCACGCCAGATAGTATACATAGACAGCCATGAGTGTACTGAGGTCATGGAGCGAGCGGGGATCGACCTTCTCGATGGTATCCATGGAATTGTGGTGGGTGCGCTCACCATAGAAATTGTATAAGGTGATCGCGTTTGTCGGGACGCCGACCATCGGATCGGGGAAAATGTCCATCATTATATATGGTTCTGTATGCCAGTGTTTGTAAGGAATATAGCGCTCATGGTATCGCTTTATGATCTCAGCGAAAAGCGCATCGGTAAACGAGGGCGCGCAGTTCGGGTTCAGAACCATGGTGACGCTCGTTGTAGAAAGCTCATGATCGACCGCGGGCGAATCACAGTTCACCGATGCAATCGCCTTTGTCCTGAGACGTTCGAGATTATATACCGTAAATGCGTTCGAGCCATACACCTCGTGGCCGAACCAGAGGCGTATGGTTCGTCCGGGGGCGGGAAGCACTCCCGACCGCACGAGGTCGTTTATGGTGCCGATTGCTTCGAGTATCGCTGAACTGCCCGTGCAGTTGTCGTTTGCTCCCCATTCCAGCAGGTGTCCGCCGATGATTATTTCCTGGCCGTCCGGCTCCGTTCCTTTGACGCACCCGGTCGCATAAGGGATGGTGTCGTCGGTGTAGTATCTGCTGTCGATAACGGCACGGACACGCACCGTCGTGCCCTGCCTGAGCAGATTCCTGAGATATCCGGCCTTTTTCTGCGAAATCGAGAAACCGAACTGGTGTCTGTCGTCCGAAGCGCTCATGAGCCAGCCCCCCGGCAGGTCGGTCCATCCGTTAAGCCACTGGTTTGCGTTGATGAAATCGCTGTTCTGCTCCTCGATTTCATCGCTCACCAGACCGAGCACGCCGTATTCCGCAAGATACCGTTTCAGTCCGCGGCTGCCCGAGTCGACCAGCACGATTTTGCCTTTTGCATCGAGTTTTTTAAGCTCTTCCGGATCGGGATTTTCGAGGAGGACAAGCCCGGTTTCAATCCCTCCGGGAGGAGTCGGACAGCTCCAGTTGTTCAGAGAGGTCGGATTGTCGGTATAGTTACAGAGATAACGGTATTCATCGGGGATATTTGCAGGTTCGATCACTTCGAGCGTTGCCTGTTTCACATCCCAGCCGAGCGGGTTTGTCCATGTGCCGAACTGGGTGACTCCGTCCGCAGGGGTATCGACAACCTCGGCTTCGTCGAACGCCCGCTCGCGCATGATCGATCTTACCTCTTTCATGGTATTCTTCCACATGGGAAGCGTCGACCACTTGTCGTACCGCCACAATCTCATGGTGTAATCGCGGGCCCGTGAGCCCGATACCTTGTTTGTGAAAACGCGGAGCAGCTCGTCAATGTTCATTTCTTCAGCCGAAACGCTCCATGATGTCAAGATAAAGAAAGTCATCAACAGCGCACAGACTCTTTTTATCATCTTTCGCCCCCTGGACTATGTAATACCAGAGATATTCATCTCTGATTATTCATGAAAATATTTCACCACAAAAGCACAAAGAGACATAATAGATTATTAATACTGTCTTTCGTAACAATTAATCATCTACATCAAAAAGATATAAAAATAAATCCGCGTAAATCCCCGTTCTGAATTCATGAATAGATCGGGTTAAGATACTATTATTTCTTCGCATACTCGATATAGTTTAAAAACAGCTTCTTTGCCATTGCCGACTGGGGCCTGTCGGAGCCGAGCTCGGGCAGCATGGTGAGCGTGCTCACGATAATCCGCCCCCTGCCGAAGGGTATGCGCGCGACTGAGGTGAGGATATCCTTGCGGCTTTGAGAAGCAAGGGCGACGACCGTCTCGTTCCCGATACGGCCGATATCGAGCCCCCAAATATTCTTACGGTAGAATACCTGGTATTCCCAGTTCATCGACTGCGAAACGGGAAGACCGGTGAGCAGGGTGCTCCTGCCCACAAACAGGCGGCCTCCTCCTCCGACGTTTCGGCTGCCGTTGTACTGAACCGCCTGGTACGCATAGATGTTATCCCACTGCTGAGCCCACTGGTCGGCGTTGTCGAGCACGATGAGCGTGGCGCCGTTGACCACCTGTTCCATCACGGCGGTATAAACAGTCCTCACGATTTTCCTGAAATCGTGTCCGCCAATGATAATGTAATCCAACTGAGGGCTTTCAGGGGTGAATTCCGGAAGGGTAATCCCCCGCGCCTCGCGAAGGAGAGCACTGACCGTTCCCGTCGTGTCGATCACCGCTCCTTTGCCGGGAAGCGGAGCGCCGTTCCTGTAGTCCACCGAGAAGATATCGTCGAACCCGGAGCACGCCGTTCCCTTTGAGCCGGTGAGACGGGCATCGAGACGGTAGTACCCGTGCGCGGTCACCGGTGGAAGAGCCACGCCTTCCACGAGGAGCTGGCCGAACTCCTCGCCACCTGTGACAGTCACGGGATACGATTTCGAGAATACCGTTGCGCCCGCAGGGTCTTTCAGGTCGAGTTCGAGCGTGTGTTTACCCTTGAGGTCGACCTCATTGACTATATAAATATCCGCTACCGGGGATGTACCAACCGGCATGACCTTGTCGCGGATTTTAACCGCGATATAGAGGGGCTGGTTGTAATACCTGAGGATGGACGGATCCCCTGTGGGATAGCGGTATGCATCCGCTATGTCGGAGTGAGTGGCTGCGCTCGCCCAGCCGTTCAGGTTGTATGCATCGATGATGTTCGAGATGCGGGCGTTTTCGATGATACGGCCGTGGAAGTAGTGCATGTTTTTCCCGAGCGCGAGGGTGAGGTCGTCAACAGTGGGAAACGATGACCTGAATCCACTTTCATCGAGGAACCTGTCATAAGCGTTGTACCAGTCGATATGCTCCCCTTCACGCCAGCCGTCGGCATTTCCCTTGCGGTAGATGTCCTCCCTGATTTTTCCGAGGCGGAACATTGTACCGAACGCTCCCTCTTCGCCATAGAAGATGATCTCGTCTTCCGGAATGTGACGCGTCGAATCACCGTCAACCACGTTAAGGCGCATGTAATTCCGGGGATTACGGTAGTAATCGTCGAGATAGCCCGGCTCGGGATTCCAGTGGTGCATGTCGAACCAGCCGTAATAATATTCTTTCGGGTCGTACGGCTTGTAGAAAAGCTTCAGGGGATGTTTGTTCAGTTTGGCGAATTCCGGCCTGATCCTGTCGCAGTCGCCGGTGTAGAGGAGTATCCGCGAGGGGTCGAGCGCGCGGACTTTCGTCATGTTTGCAATATCGTCCTCGTCTGCAGGATTCCCGTCCTCGTTTTTGAGCATATAGGCGATGAGCGAGGGATAGGAGCGGTCGCGTTTGACAAACCGTATGAGCTTCTCACGGCGCAGCGCACGGGTTATCTCATTCTGCACCGGCTTGCCGCGGTCATCGTTGATACGGTATCCGCCCGATTCGCCGGTACAGAGAATACCGTACTCGTCGGCGTACTGAACGAGAAGCGGCTGGCCGATGGCGTTGTGAAACGCGAGGGAGTTGTAGCCGAGCGCCAGGGCGGTTTCAACATCCTTCCGCGCCGTTTCCGGTGTAGCGTACATGCCGTTCGTTGCCCAGTATCCGCGATTGACCGTGGCCATCATGAACACACGCTTCCCATTGAGATAGAGGCGCTGATCCCCGTCCTTATCCCTGATATCGAACCACCGGAAGCCGAACCTCCTCGTCATGGTATCCGAACCGGCGCCGTCCGCTCCGGTGAATGTGACCGCGGCAACATAGAGATGCGGGTCGAGCAGGTTCCAAGTCTTTGCCTTGGGGGCACTGACCCCGAGCGAAAGCTCCTTTCCTTCCGGCGGTACGGATGCCGATATGGTCTTTTCCCAGAGAATACTCGCGGGATTGTTCCACTCGCTGATGGTGAGGGTCAGTTTTCCGTCCTTTTGGACGCCCGAGGAATTTCCCACGGTGATAAATATATCGACATCCCTGATCTGCGGTTTGTTAAGGACACAGATGTCGTCCACATGAACGGCGTCTGTGGCCCGCAGTGTCACTTTCCCGGTAATCCCCCCGAAACCGCGTACGATGGGCAGGGTATTTTTTCCCCAGGTAAATACGGTATGGGCGGGCCAGCTGAAGTTTCCGCCGGGATCGGTGATGCGGATGTCGAGACGGTTTTCGCCATCGAACCGTACCGCTCCGCTGGCGTCCGTTTCGAACGGGGTGTTTCCGACGACATCGTAGCCGACGAGCCTGCGGTTTACGAATACTTCCGCCCTGAGGTTGGCCGATTCAAAGACGATGATGATTCTTTTCCCCTTGAGCGAAGGGTCCAGGCTGAACTTTGTGCTCCACCAGGAAACACCGTGGTAATCGCCCGCAGTGCCGACCGGATTTCCGCTTGCGCTCCAGAAATGCTCCTCGACAGTACCGGGAACGGACACGTTCTTACCGCCCGCATCGTCCAGATTCTCCCACCCGCAGGTGGGGGGATTCACCGGCAGACGCGAAACATCCGCGGGGGGAAGGTATATATCGTCATCGATCCATGTGGCTTCACGGTCGAGCCAGAGCTTCCAGCCGTTTCCCGCCAATTCCTTTTCATACCGTCCCGGTGCTCCATACATGGAAGCAACACCCGTCATAAAGCAGAGTACCGCAAAAAAGAACGTCCTGAGAGTATACCGTGACCTGTTCACTGGCGCCATCCTTTCATGTTCATGTGTATCATTTTCATTGTTTTCGAACGAATATCTTTTGGAATTTGTATAAATATCATGGGTTTTTTATAAAAAATTGACTTGAAATAAACTGGTGAATGTTATACCGTACAGTATATATCTTTTCCATGCATGGCGCAAAAATTTTTCCGGTAGTTCTGCAAAGAGAGTGTGTCATGGTGTGAATAAACGTAACTGTCTGATGGTCTGAATGTTTCACCGATTTAAAAAAAAATTTGGGAGAAAAACACATGAAAAAGAGCACATTGTATGTACTGTGTGTGGTTATGGCGCTTGCATTGTTTTCCTGTGCGAAACCGCCCGAACTGCCCGGCCCCACAAAGGCGGGGACACTCCTTCCCAACCGCTGGGTGCTCACGCCGGCGGGAACACACCTGCCGGTCGGCGATCTGCCGCTCAATATGTCCCTTTCTCCGGACGGGAAACTCCTTGCTGTCACGAACAACGGTTTCAGCAGGCAGTTCATCTCGCTCATCGACACGGAGCAGGACAGTATCGCGGGAGAACTGCCGGTCGAGAAGGGTTTTTATGGCCTGACATTCAGCTCCGACGGCAAATATCTGTATGCATCTGGCGGCGGCGACGAGCAGGTGCTTGTATGGCGGATAAGCGGGCTGTCTGCGGTTCAGGAGCCGTCGATCTCCCTCAG
>JAJFUH010000228.1 GCA_021372535.1 bacterium | reverse complement strand
GTTTTTGACGTTTTGAAAGAGAATCAAAAATCGGCACGGACGACAAAAATTCAATATCGTTTTCAAGATCGCGAGATACACGGTTAAAGGGATTTCCCCAAAAAGGATGAGATTTCATGTTTGTCTCCGTATGATATTATTGCATATGTTGGGAAAATATATTTTGTAAGAAAGAAAAGCAATGGTAATTTATAAAAAGTTACACCTGAAAACAGTAGAAACTAAATCATGAAAATCATACAACTTACAAAAATCGATGACCTCGATGATATTTTCAGAAGACCGCAGGTCATTATTTTTAAAAACAGCCCGTTCTGCCCGATTTCAAGAGCCGCACGACATGAATTTGAGCGGTTCGCACAAACATGCGACATAAAAGCAGACCTCTATATGGTTGATGTAATCAGCAGCCGTGATATATCGAACAAAATTGCTGAAAAAACAGGCATTAAGCATGAATCTCCGCAAGCGATACTGTTAAAAAACGGAGCGGCTGCATGGCATGCTTCACACATGATGATAACGCATGAGACTCTCGAAAAAATAACTGAAAATCCTCTATAATAATAAAAGGGGAATCATCATGGACGAAATGATAAAAAAAATCCGTTATCTCGCTCTGATCGCACTTTCTCTTATCATGGTGGAAACTGTTATCGGATTTGGACTGATCATATCGGGATTCCGTTATCATGGTATGGATAAAGAAAGAGCGGAAAACAAGCTTGAGTACATTAAACAGACGGACAAGGAATATTATAAGAAAATTACCAGCGAAGAAGACTCGACATACCGTGAACAGTTTTATAAACAATATGAAAAAAGAGGGAACTCCCTTCTGCTTGCAGGGGGTTTACTTTTACTGGCGCTTGCATTTCACACGGCAATTCCTCTTGGTATCATGCTGAAAATAACCGTAAAGAACGGAGAAGGAAGTCCGGCGGTAAGCGAAGAAAAATCAGCGGAGGGAAATGCGGAATCCGGTGATTTTTAAAAAATAAATTCCACGCTGCGTATAAATGATTGATCAGAAAGATATGGAATTCCCCGCTGCTTCATTTCAGTAAAAACTCTCTTCTACGGATTTCATCAAAGACAGTTTCCTCGATTTCCTTCACAGAACGATTCCCGTCAACAAGCACAAAACGGTCTTCAAACGATTGACAGAGACAGCGGAAACCATCGCGTACACGTTCCATAAAAACGAGCCCTTCGGATTCGAGACGGTCCGGTGTCGGAGAAACACGTGATAGAGCTGTCAGGGGGTCGCAGTCAATGAAAAACGTGATATCGGGGACAAGACCGCCGGTTGCGATGGAGTTAAGATGATGAACGAGATCGACTCCGAGACCGCGTGCATAGCCCTGGTATGCGGCGGAAGAATCGATATAGCGGTCCATGATGACAAAAGCGCCGTCGCCGAGAGCAGGAGCAATTCTGCGGGAAGTAATCTGAACGCGGGCGGCAAGGTAAAGAAAAAGTTCGGCAAGGGGCATCATGTCACTATGTGATGCATCGAGAAGAATGGACCGTATGCGCTCGCCGACAGGGGTTCCGCCCGGTTCACGGAAAAGATGGGCGGTATGGCCAAGATTGAGGATACGGTTATACAGGAGTTCGGCCTGTGTTGTCTTGCCGGAGCCGTCAATTCCTTCAAACGAGATGAGGTGCCCTTTCATACAATGCCTTTCTTGCCGACGCCACGGATAACGACAGTATATTCGCCGCGGGGTTTCTTGGTTTTTAAACGGGCCAGAACATCCTCGACAGGGCCGCGGACAGTTTCCTCGTGAAGTTTTGTCAGTTCACGGGATACTGAAATTTCACGATTGCCGAGATGAACAAGGACAGACTCAAGAAGAGCGATGATTCTGTGCGGAGATTCAAAGAGCACGATCGTGCGGGATTCATCTTTGAGGTATTCGAGCCGTGAGGCGCGGGCAGACTCGCGCGGTGGAATGAAACCATCGAACACGAAACGGTCGAGCGGAAGTCCGGAAACGACGAGCGCCGAAAGAACGGCAGAAGCCCCGGGGATACTGATAACATCGACTTCGGCATCGAGAGCGGCCCGGACGATGCGGTATGCCGGATCGCTGATACCGGGAGTACCGGCGTCCGAAACAAGCGCGACATTTTCACCGTTCATGAGATGCTCGATAAGCTGGGGAAGACGTTTCAGCGCATTGACATCATTATACGATACAAGTTTTTTCCTGAATCCGAGCCGTGAGAACAAAAGACCGGTATGTCTCGTATCCTCGCATGCGACAATGTCGACTGCGCGTAAACACTCGAGAGCACGTGACGAGAGATCGCCCATATTACCAATGGGTGTGGAAACAATGTACAGGATACCGTGAGATTTTAACATTTCCATAGGGTGTTGAAAACTGTTGAAAAGTTATTTTTCATGATGAGTTGAAACATGGTCAGAAACGACCGTAAAATAAGGAAAAAATATGTGTTGAAAACATGTTAATAAGTGTTGAAAAAAAAGCCCTGTATTTTATAAAGAGTTGTAATACAAAAACATACATAATTCAATATATAGAAGACGATTGTTAATAACTTATACACCCGAAATAATAACGACTGTCCCTTGACGTACCGATCCGACCGCTTTCGGACTATGAACGGATATGTTGAAAAGGTGTTTGTCAACAATTTGGTCGAGAGCGGAAAGTTCACTATCGATATGATCGCCTTTAATAGAAATAAGAGACCCTTTTCCATGAATAAAACGAGAAGTTTTGGAAACAAAATCAGCGAGCGATGCGGTTGCGCGGGTAACAACGACATCAAATGCACGGTTATACCGAACGGGAAGAGATTCGATTTTTGAGTGAACAATCACCGTATTGCCAAGCGGGATGGAAAAAACGGTCTCAGAGAGAAACGCGCACCGTTTGGTTCGTGAATCGATCAATGTAAGCGAAATATGAGGAAAGGCAAGAGCAAGAGGAATACCCGGAAGTCCGGCTCCGCTGCCGAAATCGATCATGGTCCTGACACGCGAGAAATCGAAGAGAGATGCAATTTTAAGAGAATCGAGCATGTGATAATCGATAAAACGGTCAAGATCGCGCTGAGAAACAAGATTTACACGGCTGTTCCATGAGACAAGAAGTTCATAATACTTCCAGCAGGAAGAAAGAGCCGACATGTCAAGAGGAACACCATATTCGGACGAGCCGGCATATAAATTATCGTAAAAAAGGGATTGTTCAATCATTTTGGATCATCAGGGATAAGGTTAAATGACCTGGGAAATATATGAAAATTACATGTAATGAAAATGTACCATTTAAAACAGGAAAACGCAACGGTGAGAAGAAATTTAAAAAGAAAGGGCATTATGTTTCACGTGAAACAAAACCATTTCCCGGAATTGTAGGATAAAAAAAAGAGTAATACATAAAAATAAAAAATGAAAGCGATGTCATATAACGCGCTTCAGCAGGAAAATTATGCGAGAACGACGTAAAACAAATGGTACAGGTGGTTAGGTATGAGATTCAGGCTCATTATCAGTGTGTTAAAAAACGACGCGTTATCGTCACTATAAATTACGGTCATGCTATTGTTATACCTGTTGGAGCAGTTCCCCGTGACTGCTCTTATTGTCCATTGGATTATGGATTTCCGTTTTCATGGGAATGACACTCCGTGCTTTATAAGACCTGGTGTTTCACGTGAAACAGAGGGATTATTTTCCGATGCAGAAGTTTTTGAAAATGGTGTCGAGCACATCCATATCGATGTTTTTTCCGAGTATGGACTCAATATGGTGCTGCGCTTCACGGATTTCCATCGAAATAATCTCTTCAGACCATGTGCCGATGCTCGACCTGGCATGGACAAGCGCTTCACGAGCTTTTACAAGCTCCGCATGGTGACGTTCCACGATAACGAGGGAATCGGTTGAAGCAGTCGATATCGTCGTTCGCGTCCGTTCTGCGATTGCTCCGATCAGAGCGTCGATTCCACGGCCCGTTCGTGCGGAAATCAATAGACAGCCGGGATTTTCTGATGGATTCTCTACAAGATCGCCCTTTGACATGATGTGAATGTAACGGTCGTCTCCGCTTGTGGTATTTGATCCCATTTGAAGAATATTACTGGCATCTCTCAGGTACAGAATAATGTCTGCGGTAGCGAGAAGTTGCTCTGTTGCAAGAACGCCCTCACGTTCGATCGTGTCGGGTGTTTCACGGATTCCGGCGGTGTCGATGAGGTTGACCGGAATTCCTTCAAGCTCGATTTTTTCCTCGATCCAGTCACGGGTCGTTCCGGGAGAAGGATTGACAATAGCGCGTTTTTTACCGAGCAGAGTGTTGAAAAGGGTCGATTTCCCCGTGTTAACCGCACCGGCAATGATGACCGTTATCCCGCTTTTGATTCTTCGCGCGGCGCTGTACGAGGAAATCATGGCATCGAGTTTTTCGATAACCGTGTCGAGCGAGAGAATGAGGTCGCTGTCCCCGATTGCTTCGATATCCTGACTGAGAAAATCCAGGTTTAATTCGACAAGTGATGCGCATTCCCGGAGAGTATCGTGCAGGGCCATGAGGCTTTTTGAAAAAGCGCCGTCACGGAGACGTTCCGCCTGTCTCAGGTATTCACGGCCTTCGGCGGCGACGATTTCCATGACAGCTTCCGCCTGGGCGAGGTCGAGCTTGCCATTGAGAAAAGCCCGTTTGGTAAACTCTCCCGGTTCGGCTATCCGTGCCCCGGCCTCGACGAGCATTCTGAGGATCGTTCCCGCAGCCGCAGAACCGCCGTGGCTCTGAATCTCGACAACATCTTCCCCGGTATAGGATCGCGGCGATTTCATGACGCAGACGAGTACATTGTCGATATTTTCATGCTCATCGACTATGTGGCCGTATACCATGTTTCGTTCGTATGTACCGGGGTCTTTTGTGCTTTTAAACAGAATGCGCATGAGGTCGACCGAATGCGGGCCGCTCAATTTTACAACTGCTATACCGCTTTTACCGGGGGCTGTCGCAAGAGCGGCAATCGTATCGCTTTCACCGCTGTAGTGAAGCATGGGATAGTTCCGTGAGCATAGGTGAATCGTGGATCAGAGTTTTACGAATTTCTGCTGCAGTGATGTGAGAATATTGAACATGAACCAGTAGAGAGTGAGGCCCGAGCTGAAATTTGCAAACAGAATGACCATCATGACCGGCATGATATAGAGCATGGGTTTCTGGTTTGGGTCTTTCATGGTATCCTTTGACTGGAAATACATCGAGATTCCCATGGCAACCGGTAAAATGTAAAATGGATCGGGGCGCGAAAGGTCTGCGATCCAATGGGGAATAAACATCGCCTGCCTGAGCTCAAACGCACGGCCTACAACGGGGTAAAGTGCAAAGAATACAGGAAGTTGCAAAAGCATGGGCAGGCATCCGCCGAGGGGATTGATGCCTTCCTTTTTATAGAGCGCCATCATTTCGAGGTGCTGTTTCTGGGGATTGTTTTTGAATTTATCTTTGAGCTCGTTTATCTGAGGCTGGAGGCTTGACATTTTCTTCATCGAGCTGAGGCTCGATTTCGAGAGAGGATAGAGGACGATTTTTATAAGTACCGAGAAAACAATAATAACGATGCCCCAGTTTGGAATGACCTTGTACATCTTCTTTATAGTCCACAAAAATGCGATCGAAATCGGCCGTATGAACCGCCAGGATAATTCCATGATTTCTGTGAGGTTTGAATTGTAACTCTTGAGCGTATCGAACGAAATGGGGCCAAAGTAAATATCGAGAGCCGTATTGCCGGCGGAAGTCGGCTTTGAAATGGTGAAGTTGAACCATTTGGAACCGTCGACGAGAAAACCGTTCGATTCCGCCTGCCAGCGTTTGTTGTCTTTCGGTATTGCCGCGGTCATGAAATATTTGTTTCTTATTGCGAACCAGTCGAGGTCGCCTTTGAACGTGTCATAGACAGGCTTGTCTTTTTTCACCTCGAGTTTTTGGGCGCCCTCTTTGGAATATGCCCGTATTGTTTTGGTTTTTTTCCCTTCTTCTTTTACTATCCTGTCACCCTGTCCGAGATACGAAATTTTGTTGTATAAGGTTGTATCATCACGCATGAACATGGTAAACGGCCATATCCTGATCTGACGGGTCGGTTCTTCGGTATTGTTCAGAGGACCGAGCCAGGAAAACGAGAGTTCCGGGTCGCTCCACTGTCCATCGAGCGTTGTCACTGTATGGAGCATGTAACCGGTTGCATCGAGAGTGTATTCTTTGATGATTCGTTTGCCGTTTGTAAGTTCTGCGATAAAAGTCACTCGGTTATCAGTATGGTCCGTAATGGTAAAAAGAATGTTCGATAAATCGATTACCGCGTCATTGTCGCGAATTGTTCCCGTACAGAATTGTTGGCCATTGGTGACAAGGCGTACATTCTCATCTTTACTCAAACCTATATATTTATTCATTGTTGCCTGAATAACCGCACCCGCTCTCGATGACAGTTCCACCGTTATGTCGTCGTTTTTGAGAATCGTTGTTTCTTCACGGTCCGGCGCGTTAATCTGTGCAAAGGCTGTATCCTGTACCGTTTTTTCCTGAACGGGAGCCTGAACGGTCGGCGTGTTCAGGGCTGACGGTGCCTGTCGAGGTTGTACCGCTGTCTGTTGCGGAGGTACCGAGGTTTGAAGGCTGTCGGTCTGCGATGTTTCAACTTGTGGCGCACGGGTAAATGCTTTACCGAAACGCTTCTGATACTGAGGAGAAGTGTATACGATAATGATGAGAACGGTCAGGAGAATTGCGATGAAAAAGTTTTTATCCATTATTTCCTACGGGTAATCGATACCGCCCTTATTAAACGGATTGCATCTTAAAATTCGCCAGATTGATTTCATGGTACCTTTAAAAAAACCATGCTGTTGCAAAGCCAGTACCGCATAATCCGAACACGTGGGATAAAATCTGCAATTCTGTCCCAGGAAAGGTGAAATTGAGCGCTGGTACATTTTTATAAAAAAAATGAGCAGTCTGACTGCCATAGCAAAGAATTCACATCATCGGTTTTTTTTTATTTCTGCGGGATTGTCAAATTCCTTGTTTTAATATTCTCAATAAGTACATTGATCTCATGCAGCAGAATATCTCGTTTTGCATCTGAACACGGAGCGTTGAGATATATTATATACATACCTTTCGGATAATTTATTCTACCGGAGGTCATTATATCCCTGATAATTCTTTTTATCCGGTTTCGTTGTACCGCGTTACCCTGTTTCTTTGATATGACTGGTGAATACCGGTATTGATTTTCCGAAAGGAATTTGACCGATACGGTTTCTGAGCGGTATGTTTTTCCGAAACGTTTGATTTTCTGTATCGTTCCGGAGTTCAGGCTGAAATACATGATATCAACGGTCTGACGGAGTCAGGGACTTTCTGCCCTTTTTCCTTCTCCGGGACAGTACTTTTCTGCCGTCCTTTGTGGACATTCGTAATCTGAATCCGTGCTTGTTGACTTTTTTACGGTTTGAGGGCTGAAATGTTCTTTTCATGGTTAAAACCTTTCTGCATACATTATATATGAATTATTTTTTGGCTTTCAAAGAGAATCTCTTATAGATTATATAATATACGTAATATATATTGTTGAAGTCAAGTTTTGTTTTGAATTATGAAGAGATCTGGCTGTGTTGTTCATAAACAGGTCATTCCGCCTCGAAAAACTGTGCCGCTGTTCCACCATTTTCCACTATTTTTATGACGACACGTTTTCGGTAACAGCGGGGGCATGTTCCTTCATATGCCGTGCCTGTCTTGTTGAGATAGACTCTCGAATAGACGTTGCAGCACTTGAAGGTGACACCTATGAACGGCTTTTTTTTCATGGCAACCATTCCTGTTTATTGGATATATAAGCTACAATCTCGGTTTGAATTTTGCAAGAAAAATGGGAATTCGAATTCTTTCTTCGTCGATGACAGATTTTTGAAGTAACTCATGGCAGATTTTTCCTGTAAAGGAGAATTATATGAAATTTCTCATGTACGTCGCTGTCATCGCGTGTTCGATTATTCTTATGATGACAACAGCGGTTTACATTTTTCTCAGGACTACCCTTCCCGTAATCGATGGCGCTGTCCCGGTCAGGGGAATATCCGGCAACGTCGAGGTTATCAGGGATACCTGGGGTGTGCCGCATATTTTTGCTGCGAACAGTCGCGACCTTTACTTTTCCGCCGGGTATGTCATGGCGCAGGACAGGCTCTTTCAGATGGATTTTCTCCGCCGTGTCGGTAGGGGAGAGCTCTCCGAGATTCTCGGTGAGAAGCTCGTACCGACCGATCATGTTCTCAGGATATTTTCTGCAATGTGGCCCGAAGACCGCGCCGATTCTGCGCTTACGGGTGAATACCGCGATATCATGGAAGCCTATACCGAGGGAGTCAACGCTTTTATCGAGACCCACCATAATTCGCTCCCGGTCGAATTCCTGCTTCTCGGCTACAGGCCCGAACCCTGGAAGATAACCGATGGTATATATATCCACCTCTATATGGCCAATGTCCTCCAGACAGGCTGGAGCGGTGATATCAACCTGCTGAAGCTCGTCACCAGGGTCGGCCCGGAGATGGCTGACGAAGCTATGCCCCCCTATTCGAGCGACGGTCCCACGATTGTGCCCGAAGGCGTGCGGTTCGGCGGGGAAGGAGCTGCTTCCCTGATTCCCCGGTGGAAGCTTGCCGACATTGCCCCGCTGCGCTTTGATTTTGTCGGCGGCAGCAACGGATGGGTTCTTTCGGGGAAAAAGACAACCTCCGGGAAACCCATTCTCTGCAGCGATCCGCATCTTGCCCTTTCCACGCCTTCGATCTGGTACGAGATTCATATGAAGGCGGAAGATTTTGATGTAATCGGTGTGAGTATTCCCGGCTTTCCCGTTATTTTGACCGGGAACAACAGGGACATCGCGTGGGGCCCGACTAATTTTATGGTGGATGACGTTGATTATTATATCGAGAAAATCAACCCGGACAATCCCCGGCAATATCTCTTCGAGGGCAAATGGGAAGATATGAAGGTTGTCAATGCGGTCATCAATGTCAAAGGTAAAGAGCCGGTTACAAAGGAGATTCTTATCACCCGTCACGGCCCGATTGTCAATGACGTGAAAAAGGGTGTGAAGGACGTTCTGTCCATGCGGTGGACGATGAATGACAGTCTTGGCGGAATCCAGTGTTTTACAGGTATCATGAAAGCCCGAAACTGGAAGGAGTTCACCGATGCTGTCCGCCGTTATCATGGCCCCACGCAGAATATCCATTATGCGGACAGGCTCGGAAATATCGGGTATTACAGCTCCGGGCGTATCCCCATTCGCGCACAGAAGGGGGACGGTCCTTTTCCGCTGCCCGGATGGGATGGTCTCCATGAATGGCAGGGGTACGTTCCGTTCGAACAGAATCCCCACCTTTATAACCCGGAATGCGGGTATATCGTCACCGCCAACAATAAGACCGTTCCCGACGATTATCCCTATTACATCAGCCGTTATTTTGTCTCGAAATACCGTGCCCAGCGCATTACCGACTGCATTCTTGGAAAAAACAGGCTTTCATTCGAAGACAACATGATCATCCAGAATGATTTATATTCAATAGAGGCCAGTGAAACAACCCCGGTTATTCTTCAGGCGCTCGAAACCGATACGAATCCCGATTCCGATGTAAAACGGGCGATCGTGTATCTCAAGACATGGGATTTCGTCACCGATAAAAACAGTGTTGCAGCATGTATTTTTCATGCAATCCAGGTAAAGCTGTTCGAAAATATTTTTCGTGACGAGATGGGTGATGATCTCTTTTATGATCATAACATGCGTAAAGGGTTTGACACTATTCTGGCAAATGAAAATTCCCGCTGGTTCGATGATGTCTCCACACCGGACAAAACGGAAACCCGTGACGAGATAATCATCAGAAGCACAGCTCAGGCTGTTTTCGATCTCAGGGAACGTTTCGGGGGAAACATGGAAAAATGGCAGTGGGGCAAACTCCACGAACACGTTTCCGGTCATCTCGTTTTCAGGAATGTTTCCGGGCTGAGTAAAATTTTCGATATCGGGCCTTTTTCACGCGGGGGGAACAGTGAAACGATCAATGCCGCGGGATTCGATTTCCTGAAGCCCTATATGAACGGCAGCGGGACTTCCACGCGCCAGATTACGGACTTTGCCGATCATGCCAACGATGTCCGTGTGCTGACTACGGGATGTTCGGGCCAGTTCAACAGCCGGTTTTATGACAACCAGACTCCTCTGTGGCTCAGCGGCGCGTACCATCCGGTTCTCATGGAGCGGGCGGATATAGAGAAAAACGCTGCCGGGACGCTGATTCTCGAACCGGTGAAATGAGAGTGAAAAGAGTTTATGGGTAAGAAAATAACTGTATATTTGTTTATTTTTGGTATTATATATAACGAAATAATTGTCTGTTCATTTCATTATTTGTAGGGGTAACCCCCCGTGATTATCTGACTGTAGGGGTAACCCCCTGTGGTTACCCTCTTTGGAAGGGAAAGGCTCATCATGTCCAATATAGCGGTGATCGCCGCGCTTGTCGCCGGATTCTTTCTGGGAATCTCCGTTGCGTATATCCTGAAGATTACACGGGTGAAAACAGCCCGCGAGCTTGCGGAAGAGATGTTCGCCGGGTCGGAAGAACAGCGTAAACAGGAGCGCGACGCGTTTTTCGAGTATCTCAAGGTAAACTTCGGAAACCTGTCCAAT
This sequence comes from bacterium, assembly GCA_021372535.1. Lineage (NCBI taxonomy): Bacteria > bacterium. The sequence continues at coordinate 43,097 of JAJFUH010000228.1, read as the reverse complement.
GATGCCCTCTCGAAGACGACCGACCAGTTTTTCACGATAGCCAAGGAGCGGTTCGAGTCCGAGCGCACCGTTCACACAAAGGAGCTCGACTCTAAAAAGGAACTCATCGACCAGCAGCTCCAGAGTATGACAACAAAGCTCGACAGCGTTTCAAAGCTCGTCAGCGACCTCGAAAAAGACCGTGTGCAGAAATTCGGCGAGCTCTCGAACCGCCTCGAAGAGACCGGGAAGCGGACGATCGAGCTCATCAGGACCACCGAATCGCTCCGTGAGGCGCTTGCGCATTCGAGGACGCGCGGGCAGTGGGGCGAGCGCATGGCCGACGATGTGCTCAGGCTGGCCGGTTTCATCGAGAACGTCAACTATGTGAAGCAGAAAGCCGTGGAAGGCTCCGGCGACCGACCCGATTTCACCTTCTGGCTTCCCCGGGGCCTCAAGCTCAACATGGATGTCAAGTTCCCATACGACAACTACATCAGGCTCCTCGATGCGGAATCCGATTCCGACCGTGAAACATACCGGAAAAACTTCCTCAGGGATGTCAAAAACAGGATTTTCGAGATCACGACACGCGACTATATCGATCCCGAACAGAGCACGGTGGATTATGCTCTCCTGTTCATCCCGAACGAGCAGATTTATGCGTATATCCAGGAGCAGGACTCGGCGCTTGTCGACGAGGGATTGAAAAAGCGGGTCATCCTGTGCTCGCCGTTCACGCTCTTTGCCGTGCTTGCGGTCATCAGGGTGGCGGTCGACAATTTCGCGCTCGAACAGACCTCGAACAGGATACTGTCGCTGTTGGGCTCGTTCAAGAAGCAGTGGGATAATTTCGTCAAAAGCCTTGAAAAGCTAGGCAAGCGCATCGAGGACGCCCAGAAGGAATTCGAGTATCTCACCACGACCCGTCGCCGTCAGCTCGACCGTCCCCTCCACGAGATCGAGGAGCTTCGCAAGCACCGGGGCCTGCCGGTCGAGAGCTTTGAGGAGGACGGGCAGGTGCTGCTCGACGAGGGGAGCGAAGACGACAGGGAAGTACAATAAGTTACGTTGTTTTCTAAAAAGAAGATCCCCCCTGCCTTCCGGCATCCCCACTTTTTAAGGGGAGGGAAATGGTGGGCTCCCCCTTTGTTTTATAAGGGGGATACGGCGAAGCCGAGGGGGATTATGAAAAAGCAGGAATAACGGTATAGCACATTGTTATTATTGAGATAAAGACAACATTAAATCCACAAACATTGACGATGCGGAGTTTACCATGAACAACATACTCGAACTGACCGCCTACTGCGGTCTCATGTGCCAGGGCTGCCCCATTTACTGGCTGACTCAGACGACCGACCCTGCCGTGCAGGAGAAGCTGAAAGCCATTATCATCAAGGTCAGCAAAGAACACTACCAGATGGAGCTCAAGCCCGGGGACATCGAGCCGTGCGACGGGTGCAGGTCTGAAACGGGGCGGTTGTTCTCGGCGTGCGCGGCGTGCGGGATCAGGGCATGCGTCCGTCAGAGGAAGCTCAAGAGCTGCGCACAGTGCCCAGACTATGCCTGCGAAAAGCTCGACAAGCTGTTCGTCGCCGACCCGAACGCAAAAGACCGTATGGAAGTCATCAGGGGGATAATATAAGAGGAGGTTCTATCGAGATTTTTGAAAGAGTGCAAAAAGTAAAAGATTTTTTCAGCTCAGCCACACCTGTTCCTTCCCCAGCACATTCCTCAGCTCATTGATGAGCGCCGGTTCCGGTGAAACCTTGAACTTCTTCGTCTTGATACGGAACGACCCCATCGTCGTCGTGTCGAGCTTTATCCAGACCGGCAGGCTGCCCGGGTGAAGCTCGCAGATTTTCTCGACCGGTTCGAGGGCGGTCATCTCGAGACCGAGGGTCGAAATGGCGATGGTGACAGCGCGCGTCTTTTTCTCGCGGGCGGTTTCGAGCGGCTCGATGGAGTTGACGAACACGCTCGGCTGGTCGCCGTTGTTGTCGCGCTTCGATGTCGTCCCCTCGACGAGCACGAGTGAATCCACCTCGACCGTGTCCTTGTAGGTGTCGAACGCCCCGTTCATGAGGATCGCCTCGCCCGTACCCTCAATGTCCTCGATGGTGAGCACGATGAAAGGCTTGTTGTTTTTCTTCATGGTTTTGCGGTTGATTGCGGTGATGACCCCGCCGATGGTCACCGCGGTCTTGTCGGGCTTGAGGAAGAGCTGTTTGAACGGCGTCGCGAACGCCCGGAGCTCGTCGCGGTATCCTTCGAGCGGATGCCCGGAGAACCAGAACCCGAGCACCGATTTCTCCTTCGCGAGCTTCTCCATCATTTTCCAGGGTTTGACCGGCGGCAGTGAGGGTGCTTTGAAGAGGTCGCCGCCTCCCGTACCGTCGCCGAAGAGGCTGAACTGCCCCATTTCCTTCTCGCGCTGACGGACCTGTGCGGTTTCGACCGCATGGTCGAGGCCGGCGATCATCTGCGCGCGGTTGCCGCCGAGACTGTCCATCGCACCCGCCAGAATGAGGGATTCGAGCATGCGTTTGTTGAGGGATTTCGTGTCCACGCGGGCGCAGAAATCGAAGAGGCTGGCGAACGGCCCGCCCTCGCTCCGTGCGGCAATGATCGATTCGATGGCGCCGAGGCCTACGTTCTTGACCGCGCCGAGCCCGAAGCGGACATTGCCGTCGTCCACGGTGAAATGGGCGAAGGATTTGTTCACATCGGGCGGCAGCACCTCGATGTTCATGCGCCTGCACTCCTCGATGAACTTCACGATGCGGTCGGTGTTGTCCATTTCCGAGGTGAGCGTGGCGGCCATGAGCTCGGCGGGATAGTGCGCCTTGAGCCATGCGGTCTGGTAGGCGAGAATGGCATACCCGGCGGAGTGCGATTTGTTGAAACCGTACCCGGCGAAATGAACCATGAGGTCGAACACCTCGGTCGCGGTTTTTTCGCTGATGTTTCGCTCACGGGCGCCCTCGATGAATTGCTGGCTCATTCTCGTCATGACATCGACCTTTTTCTTCCCCATCGCGCGACGGAGCTCGTCCGCGCCGCCGAGGGAGAATCCGGCCATGACATTGGCGATTTTCATCACCTGCTCCTGGTAGACGATGACGCCGTAGGTTTCCTTGAGAATCGGTTCGAGAAGCGGGTGCTGGTACTGTATTTTCTTGATGCCGTGCTTGCGCTCGATGAAATCGTCCACCATGTTCGAACCGAGCGGCCCGGGACGGTAGAGGGCGTTCATGGCGATGAGGTCGTCGATGCACGAGGGCTTGAGCTTCCGAAGGTAGTCGCGCATCCCGCCGCTTTCGAACTGGAATATGCCGGCGGTCTCGCCCTGCCCCATGATACGGTAGACCTCGGGATCGTCGAGTGGTATGTGCTCGATGTCCACATTTCCGCCTCTGCCATTGATCATGTCCACAGCGTCCCTGATGACCGTAAGGGTGCGCAGCCCGAGGAAGTCCACCTTGAGGCAGCCGATCTTCTCGACAAACTCCATGGTGTACTGGCTCGTGATGTCGTCCCCCTGCTTGTAGAGCGGAAGATACTCGGTGCAGGGACCGGGCGTGATGATGACCCCGGCTGCGTGTGTTCCGGCGTGACGGTTGAGGCCTTCGAGCACGCGGGCGTGACGGAACAGCTCGCGGTGTTTATCGTCCTTCTTTTCGAGCGCGCGGAGCTCCGGGACGAGTTCGAGCGCCCGTTCGAGGGTTATGTTGAGGTCGGTTGGGATAAGCTTGGCGATCGCATCGACATCGCCGTAGGGCATGTTGAGCACACGGCCCACATCGCGGATGACGAGCCGCGCTTTCATGGAGCCGAAGGTGATGATCTGGCAGACATGATCCTCGCCGTACTTATTCTTGACATACTCGATCATTTTCCCTCGGTCACGGTCGGCATAGTCGACATCGAAATCGGGCATGCTGACACGGTCCGGGTTGAGGAAGCGCTCGAAGATGAGGTCGAACTGCATGGGATCGAGGTTGGTTATCCCGATTGCGTACGCGACAATCGACCCGCCCGCCGACCCGCGCGCCGTACCGACCGGGATGTTCATCTCGCGGGCCGCCCTCGTGCAGTCATAGATGGCGAGAAAATAGTCGGAAAATTCCATTTTTTTGATAATGCCGAGTTCGTAATTCATACGGTCACGGTATTTGTCTGCGTCGTCGCCGTAACGTTTCGTGAGCCCGGTCTCGCTGACCTTTGCGAGGTAATCGTCCGCGTTGCCCTCGAAATCGAGCGGCACATCGAACCGCACGGGATACAGTTTACCCGTCTCGATTTCAACATTGCACCGCTCGGCGATTCCGACCGTGTTTTCGACAGCCTGGGGATAATCGGCGAACAGCGCTTTCATCTCGTCGGGGCTTTTGAGATAGAGCTGATCCGTTTCCATCTTCATGCGGTTCTCGTCATCGAGCGTCTTGCCGGTCGAGATGCAGAGGAGCACCTCGTGTGAATCGGCGTCTCCGGCCTTGAGATAGTGGGCGTCGTTGGTCGCCACAAGGGGAATGCCGGTTTTTCGTGAGAGTTCGGCAAGCGCCTCACGGGCGGTATCTTCCACGGGGATGCCGTGCTTCTGGATTTCGAGGTAAAAGTTGCCCTCGCCGAAGATGTCGGCATATTCACAGGCTGCTTCCTCGGCCTGGTCAAGTCTGCCCTGAAGGATAAGCTGCGGTATCTCGCCGCCGACACAGGCGCTCAGCGCGATAAGACCTCCGGAGTATTCCCTGAGCACCTGCTTGTCCACACGCGGGTGGTAGTAAAATCCCTCGAGGTAGCCGAGCGAGACGATTTTCATGAGGTTGCGGTAGCCCTGGTCGGTAGCGGCGAGCAGGACGAGATGGTTGGCGCCGTCATTGTTGCCCCGGGCGGCCTGTTTGACATGCATGCCCTCGATGGCGACATAGATTTCCGAGCCGATGATGGGTTTGATCCCCGCTTCACGGCAGTTGAGATAGAACTCGATGGCGCCGAACATGTTGCCGTGATCGGTGATTGCCGCCGCGCCCATGCCCCATTCACTCACGGCCCTGATGTATTCTTTCGGCTTGATGGCGCCGTCCAGCAGGGAATACATGGTATGCGTATGGAGATGGACGAAGCCGCAGGTGTTTTCCATGGTGATACAATCCGTATGGTAAAGTATAATCGAAAGTTACGGGTAGAAAAGTAGATAATGGCGTGGTTGAAGAACCATCACATACAATATATGGTATAAGAAGCAGAATGCAAGAGTGTAAAAATTTATTTTTTTCAGGGGCAGGAAATTTAAAAAGCGTATGATAAAAGGGAAGATAAGGAATGGTGGTGGAAGCGAATATAAGGAGAGATAGACTGACCGGTCAGTCTATTACAATAATAATCACTCTTTATTTGCCCTCTTACTCTTTTTATCCTGTCAATCCTGTTTTAAAATTTGTGTCAACGTCTTTGTATCAACTGACAATTGACCTTTTTTGATGATTACTTCATCTCCCAGGGAGCAGCGACAACCGGGTCAGCCGCGCGCCGTCCGAACCGCAGCGGCGGATTGCCGTTCTCGAACGCTCCGAGGTCCGGGCCTTTTCCCTTATAGTCGTCATTGAATCCGGGGATGACGATTCCGGTATCGATTGCAGGGTTCGGTACGGTTATCATCTTGTCGGTGACATTCTCCTCTTTACCGTAATGAACGTTTTTTGTCTGTCCCCACTCGATTCTCGTCGTTGTCGGGGCGAGATAAAATTCGAGATTATACGAGGGCACGAACGATGGCTTTCCACCGATACCGTGCGCTTCGTAACCCTCGACAAGGTGGATTCCCGTGAAGAGGTCGTAATCGAGGTCGCTCGGTACTGCCGGTTCCCTGCGGCCGGTCAGCGTTCCCGGGCAGTCGAAGATGTTGTTGCGGGATACGGTGTTCGTGCAGGGATGAGTGCTGAACACCGAAAACGCGCCTTTCGGCTGGAGTGCCGTATTGTGGAAGACATACCGTCGCCCGCCGACATACGGGTCGCGTTCACCGAGCTTGATCATGCTTCCGCCGAGGGGATTTTCATGGGTTCGGCGGCTCAGACCGAAGATATTCCTGAAGATGTAGAGCGGGCCGCGCGAGGTGACCGCGGTGGCGACATGCTGATAGGTATGGTGTATGTAGTTCCCCCAGATACGGACATTCATGTTTGCGCCCTCGCTCTCGATGGCGTCGTCCCAGACATTCGAGATGATATTGCCGTAGATGTCGGAATCCCTGTTCGGGCTGCCCTCGAAACTGTAGTTGCTGCCCCCGCCGAAGCCGTCATTGAAGCCGTGATCCTCGGTCGACCGTATCTCGTTGGACCGTATGATGTTCCCGCCCAACGAATTGATGAGGGTGACCGCCTGCGGCCCGTTCGGATGTCCGGTATCCCAGTCGTTGCTCGCCCCGCGGGGATATTCCATGAGATTGCGCTGAACGACAAGCCCCGCTGTCCCGGTCTCGGCGAAAACGGCGCTGTCGCTGCCCCCGGTATTACCGAACGATCGTGGTCCCCCGCTCCGTCCCCAGAACGTGAACCGGCAGTCCTCGATAACCACATCGTGAATCCCCTTGCGGATGAGGATACTGTGGATACCGGCGTTTCTCAGTTCGAGACCGCGAACGATGACATACGATGCCTCGATGACAATGTTGTAATCGGTGGAATTTTCGCAGTCGAACACCGTTTTTGCCCCATCGGCCGGTGTGATGAGATGCCAGCCTTCCGGATTTCCCCCTTCGGTGATGTGGAGTTCCTGATCGGTAACGCCGTCATCGAGAAAGGTGGTCTTCCCGACAGGAAAGACATCGCTCCGGGTTCGCGCAGAAAACGATACCTCTTTTCCACCGCACTTCAGACGGATATCGTACGATGTGTCGGGCTTGAGGCCGACAATGCTTCCGCGGAATTCGTGGTCGCGGAGGTCGAACCAGAGGGGGATGACATTCCTCCACCCGGTTGTCCCCGTTTTACGGCAGCTGACCGCGCACTCGCCGGGTTCATCCGCATCCACTTTATAGTACAGGCCGAGACATTCGAATGTGGCGACCGCGTACGGATTTTTTCCGGCAGGGATTTCAAAACCGTTGGCACAGATACGCTCTGATTGAATCAACAAAAAAGCCGCCAGAACCGGAATGATAAACAAAAAAATTTTTTTCATGGTGTTCCTCCAGACAGTTTAAAAAATAATGGAAAGCGGATATACGCGGACCGTACGGATATACGCGGATTTAATTTTATATATTTTATTTAGAAGTCTTGTGATAAAGTCGGTAAGTGTGGATATAAGCTGTCAAGGGTCGGCACGAAGTGCCGATTTACATGCCCTTGACAGCAATAAAACAACACATTTCTTCATAGGGCTCGTGAAAAATATACTTTTTCACAGCCCTCTTAGATGTGACCGATAGATATTTACTTAGGATAGTATTAATAATCTGTTATATCTGTTTGTGTCTTGGTGTCTTTGTGGTGAAAAGCTTTCATGAATATCAGGATTGAATGTAGTATAATCAAAATTTTTCCTTGACAACATTATAAATTCTATATATTTCATGTGTAACCTGATGAAAATCCGAGCAGTGAATAATTTTTTTGTAAAGATGTTCTATATCGAATGTCGATCCTTCTTTTGGACTGCGATTATAACGAAAGGGGCGTTTATTTTATAACGATGTGTGTCTATGGCCGGGATTGTTGCCTCCGGTAGGGGCAGTCCCCCGTGACTGCCCATATTGGACTGCCCTTCTGATATCATACCGGAAAAATGGGCACCCACGGTGGGTTGCCCCTGCGGTTTAAACGGATATACGTTATCCCTGCCGAAAATCGTTCACCGGTTTAAAACGATGACGGTAAAACGGTATTCTGATGACGTCCGAATGGATGGTCACCGTTTAATAAACGGTCCAGGTCGCCTTGGTAGGTGTAGCCCCCTGTGGCTACCCTTATTAAGTTTTTATAACCTTTCATTTAGGTGGTTCTTTCTGAACGCCTTGATTATCCCCCGTGACTGCCCTTATAGAGCAGAGAGAGAAAAATGGAAACACTACAGGAAAAAATCAATCGTGTGCTGAAGGATGAAATAGCTCTCAAGCCTTATGATCCCCGATGGCCGTATCTGTTCGGGGAGGAGAAAAAACATCTCCTGTCCTGCCTCCCCGCTCGATTGATCAGGCGGATCGAACACTTCGGCAGCACAGCCATCCCGGGCCTTGTCGCGAAACCGATCATCGACATGCTGGTCGAAGTGACTTCGCTTGAGGAAACCAGGGAAGTCGTGCCGCCCATTCTTGAGGCCCAGGGATACGATTACTTCTGGAGGCCGACATGGGGGGACGATGTACCGCCTTTCTATGCATGGTTTATCAGGCGTGATTCGGGCGGAATCAGAACACACCACATCCACATGGTCGAGGGTCATTTTGAACACTGGGACCGGCTTCTTTTTCGTGACTACCTTATTGAGCATCCCAAAGTTGCGGAGGAGTATGGAAATCTGAAGATAAAGCTCTCGGAAGGCCACCGTAATGACCGGGTGGCATATACAAAAGGCAAAACGGAGTTTATCGAACGCGTAACAGAAGAAGCCAGGCAATATTATAAAAGGATCCGGCCAACGAGTCGAGAAAATGCCGTATAACGTTCTTTAGGCTTGTCCGTTGGATAGCAAATCCTCATCTTTACAGCCAGCAGTGTTTATCCGGAAAATGGACACGAAACAGCGAACTGCAATGAGCCCATTGACGGAACCGGGCACATTCCGCGGAGAATTATAGTGGTATTCGATCCACGGATACATCATCGACGGTCGATCCGTCTTGCGGGTTACGATTACACCGCAAACGGCGCATATTTTGTAACGATGTGCTCGTACGGCCGGGAGTGCCTGTTCGGCGGGATTACGGACAGCTCGATGATATTGAACGATGCCGGGCGAATGGTGAAAGCGGTTTGGGACGGGATTCCGTCGCATTATTCTGGGGTCGAGGCCGATGCGTTTATTATCATGCCCAATCACGTTCATGCAATCATTGTGCTTGTCGGGACAGTTCCTCTTAATCGTTCTGTTGGGGTAGCCCCCTGTGGCTACCCTTTTGAAGACCGTAACCTCCCTGTTGGGGCAGCCCCCTGTGGCTGCCCAGACGATGATTTGCCGGAGGTAATGGGCAACCACGGTGGGATTGCCCCTACGGGGTCTGCGTTGTCGTTGCCGGATATCGTTCACCGGTTCAAAACGATGACGACGAAACGGTATGCTGATGGTATGAAATTGATGGGATGGCCGCCGTTTCATGGACGGTTGTGGCAGCGCAATTATTATGAGCATATCATCCGGGACGAGACCGAATGGAATCGAATCCGGGAATATATCGAAACGAATCCGGCCCGATGGGAAATGGATCGTGAAAATCCTGATGGCAATATTTAATAACCGTAGGGGTAACCCCCCGTGGTTACCCATCATAATATTCGAGATATTTTCATAGAGACAGTCCCCCGTCGCTGCCCTTTTATCCCTTGAGCGCTGCAACCGGGTCGCTGATATGGAGCACATAGATGGCGATAAGCCCCATGATCCCGACGAGGGTGACATAGTACAGGGTTGGAAGAATCGTTTTTCTGAGCGTTGCCCCCTCCTGTCCCAGAAGCCCGACTGTCGCTGATGCGGCGACGACATTGTGGATAGCGATCATGTTCCCCGCGGCGGCGCCCACAGCCTGGAGGGCCACAACCATCGCTCCCGGTATCATGAGACGTTCGGCGACACTGTGCTGGAACAGGCTGAACATGAGATTACTCACCGTATTACTCCCCGCGATAAATGCCCCGAGCGCCCCGATTGATGGCGCGAACAGCGGCCAGATGCTCCCGACGTTGACGGCAACCCACTGCGCCATGGCGACCGGCATGCTGAGCAGGCCGGCGGTGTTCGTCCCCGAGTTCATGTAGATACGCACCATCGGCACGGTGAAAATGAGGACAAATCCGGTGCCGAGGAGAATTCTGCTCGATTCGCTGACCGCCGCCCGCAGCTCGCCGAAGTCCATACGGTGGAGGAAGAACGTGATGCAGACGACGGTTATGAGAATCGTTCCGGGCAGGTATAACGGCTGCGAGGATGCCGTGATATTCGTGCCTAAGATGCCCGCCCATTTGAAGGTCACCGTTTTCAGGGCCGCTCCCACATGAAGCTGCGGCAGACGGGTGATAACAAGGAAGAGAGCGGCGAGCACATAGGGACACCACGCGAGCCATGTCGGCATCGTTTTGCCGGTCTGGCTGTCGAGATTGATTTTGATAGCGCCCATCCATTCGGGGTCCCACTGGTCGGAGGGGGCGAAATCCCAGGTGTCTTTCGGCACGAGGAATCCCTTCTTTGCCGCGAAAGTCACGATTGCCAGGCCGATGAGCGAACCGAGGAGCGAGGGGAATTCCGGGCCGATGAATACGCCGGTGAGAACGTAGGGTACGGTGAACGCGAGCCCGCCGAACAGGGCGAACGGCGTAATCGAGAGTCCCTCTGTCCATGATTTGTTACGGCCGTAGAAGCGGGTGAGCATCATGACCATGAAGAGCGGAATCAGGGTGCCTGCGATGGCATGGAATACTGCGGATCTGCTCGCGATGATGCTGAGGTAGCTGTCCATGTTGATTCCCGCGGCGGCGAGCTGGGTATTGATTTCGGGATTTTCGAGTCCACCCCGGACACCGATGAGTATCGGAGTGCCGACCGCGCCGAAAGTGACCGCCGTGCTCTGGATCATCATGCCGATCATGACCGCCGCCATGGCCGGGAAACCGAGCGCCACCATGAGCGGAGAGGCAATAGCCGCCGGTGTGCCGAATCCTGCGGCGCCCTCGAGAAACGATCCGAACAGCCAGGCGATGATGACCACCTGGACACGGCGGTCGGAGCTGATGCTCGTGAAGCCGGAGCGGATGGCGGTTACCGCGCCGGAGTGTTTGAGGGTATTCAGGAGCAAAATGGCGCCGAAGATGATAAAGAGCAGGTCAAAAGTGATGACAAGCCCCTGGATGGCCGATGCCGCAACGAGATCGAACGACATCCCCCATGCGGTCAGGGCTATGAGGGCGGCTATGACATAGACGGCGGGCATGGCATGCTTTGCAGGCCAGCGGAAGCCGACGAGCAGAACCGCGGCGGCGAGTATCGGCGAAAATGCGAGCAGCGCCTGAATACCAATGCTCATTGATCATCCTCCTCTGCAGGAACTTCCCGGTGGGGAACAGCATATGAATAATAAACGGATATCGGTGTTGCGATGACAGGTGAGCAGCATACTACCCATTATGTACCGATTGTCATCAACAAGTCAAGGATTTTCATGGCATTCTGCTTGGAACAACAAAGAAAAATGAGCCGGTTGTTCGGTCTGCCTTTTAATGGTCGGTACCATGGTCTCACCGCATGGTTCGTCGTGTTGACTTCATTTGTAAACCAAAATCCGCGGCTGGACGACATATGTGCAAATCTGTAAAACGAGCGCAGAAATAAAACAATGTTATTATAGCAAATTATAATGGAATTGCCCCTGTGCGGAAACCGGGAAAACCGACAGTATACATATCTGAAAATGCATGGACGGTTCCCGGTGCTGATGCCATGCATGGTGCCGGGAGATCCTGTCACGAAGTCATTCCCGAATCTTTAATCGGGAATCCATGTGCAGACTGTAACCTTTTTCATCCTTCGTTGTTACCATGTATGGATATGGGAGGTTATTGCAGGAAACCGGAAATTTTGAACAGTATGATTTATGACAGTAAAAAGAGTTGTTATAGTGACAATTCTGCTATATATTTTACTTTGATAGCATTCATAGGGTACTGCCCGGAGTAAAACCCTGGCGTTGGTTTTTTACCATATGAACAACTGCTATTACAATAGTAATTATGGATTTGACATGACGCGAATTAACGGTATATATTTTTTTCTGGCCCTTTTACTCTTTTTTCTGTATGTGTCCTGTTCTTCGAGGAATCGGAGTAATACTTTCATCAGACATCAGGTCAAAAGAACGGAATTTGTCAATAAAATAACCACTTCCGGAATTATTGAAGCGACTAAAACATATTCGGTCACATGCCCCGGAATCTGGACCGATGCAACCATTACATATTTGATTCACGAAGGAACATATGTTGATGAAGGAGACACGGTCTGTATTCTTCAGGCCAGCGAACTGAAAAATAGCTATGATGAAGCCGTCAAAAACCTTGAAAATGCGAAAGCGGAATATAATAAGTCTGTCGCCGATCTCAATCTGCAGTACCTGCTTCTGGAATCTCAGGTCAAAACGATAGAATCATCCGCCGAAATCTCCCGTCTGGACTCCTCCAAGATTGCCTTCACTTCACGGGCACAGCGAGAATTGATTGAGCTGAAAATCGAAAAAGCCGAAGTCGAGAAAGAAAAAATTCAGAAAAAGCTTGAATTTTTGAAGGTTATCAACACATCCGAATTGAAGAAAATGGAAATGAAAATAAAACAGGCGGAAAACAATGTCGCCCGTCAGAAAGAGCAGCTCGATAAACTGGTGCTTACATCGACGACTGCCGGTATGGTGACGTATGCAATGTCATGGACCACCGGTAATAAAATCAGAGAAGGCGATATCGTATGGGGTAATCTGCCCATAATAAGCATCCCGGATATGTCTTCGATGACGATAAAATTAACGGTAAATGAAACCCATTTTAAACAGATTGAAAAGGATCAGATCGTCAATATAAGAATAGATGCCTTTCCCGAAATAATGCTGACAGGGAAAATAACGAAAAAAACACCCATGGGAAAACCGATAAAGAAAGATTCCAAAGTGAACTTTTTCGAGGTGTTTGCTTCGATCGACAGCACTCATTTTAAAATACAGCCGGGATTGTCCGTAACCTGTGATGTCATCATAGAATCGATTCCCGATACGCTCGTTGTGCCTTTACTGGCGGTTTTTGGAAGAGACAGCCTGAAAGTCGTGTATATTTCCGAGGGTGAAAAATTCCTGAGACAGACGGTAAAAGTAGCGTGTAACAGCGATAATTATGCGGTTATCGCGGAGGGATTGAAGGGAAATGAGGAAATAATATTAGCCGAACCTCCTGAAAATTTACTACTGATGAAAGATAAATAATATGAAAAAATTACTGTTCATTTCGTTTTTACTCTTTGTATGCTGCAGCCCTAAAACAAAAAGCAGCGTTCAGACATACAAGGCGAAAAAGGGCGAGTTTCATATCAACGTCGTCGAAACCGGAGAAGTACAGGCAACGAGATCGATCAATATTTCCTCTCCTGCGATGTCGTGGAGATTCGGTGCCTTGAAAATTACGAAAATTATCGACGACGGCACGGAGGTTGCGGAAGGAGATACGGTTATTGTATTCGATCCGTCGGAAGTTCAGAAAGCGATTATAGACGCCAATGCCGAGCTCGAAATTGCCAAAGCTGAGCTCGAGAAACAGAAAGCCGTACAGGATTCGAAAATACAGGAGCTGGAAGCGGATTTGAAGGTTTTTGAAATATCTCATCAGATATCTCAGATCGAGCTGGAGCTCACAACATACGAATCAGATGTTAAAAAGAAAGAGATCAGGCTCACTTTGGAACAGGCGAAAATTTCTCTTGATAAGGCACAAGATGAAATCGAGAACCAGAAGAACATACATAAGGAGGAACAGCATCAGTCCGAATTGAAAATCAAACAGCTGGTGAGTAATTTAGCGGAGGCGAATGTAACATTAAAGAATTTGGTGATAATCAGTCGAAGCGCCGGTGTCGCAATTATTCGTAAAAACTGGAGTACCGGCAATAAATGTCAGGTTGGCGATCAGGTCTGGTCGGGAATGCCGTTGATCGATCTGCCGGACCTTCGGGAATTGAAAACAGAGACGGAAATCAACGAGGTTGATATTTCAAAAATCAAACTGAACCAGAAGGTCGATATTCAATTGGATGCCTTTTCGGATACCGTATATACCGGTAAAGTGATAGAAATCGCCGCACTGGCAAAGTATAAGGATGAAGAAAAAAAATCGAAAGTTAAAATCTTTCCGGTAAGAATACTGATCGAAGGAACCTCAAAAAATTTAATGCCCGGAATAACGGTGAGCTGCAAAATCATTGTCGATACAATCGACAATGTCCTGTTCATACCCCTGGAAGCGATAATCAAAGACCAGAATAAAGATTTTGTCTATTTGAAAAACGGCGATTCGTATAAAAAAACCGAAGTGAAAGTCGGGGTGGCGAATAATGACTTTATTATTGTTGAAAAAGGATTGGAAGAGGGGGATGTAATTGCCTTGTCCGATCCTTTTATCGATGTGAATAAAAAGAAAATGAATAACAATGAGAATAAGATTTAAAAGCCTGGTGAAAAACCTGGTAAGCATGGTTTTAAGCTCTCAGCAGCCGTCACGGGATGATGACGGTTTGCATGCCCCTGACAGCGGTACCTCATTACGTTTCGTTGTCGGACGTGTGAAAACAATGCTTCGGAACCGCCCTCTTAAAATCATACTGCCTGTTATGGTTTTTCTGACAGTTTGTATTGTATTGTGGCTTTTTGGCGGATCGGCAAAAGATGTGCGGAATTATAAGATCAATAAAGGTGAATTTATTGCAACACTCAATGAAACCGGAGAGTTGGAAGCGGTAAATTCCCGCATTGTTTCTATTCCGTATATTGGATGGAAATATGGCTGGCAGATGAAACTTGTGGAACTTGTGGAACATGGCACCCAGGTTTCCATGGGTGATTCAATAGCCCAGATAGATAGGGATGGTGTGCTGAAATTTCTTGTCGAACAGCAGAACAGACTGGAAACCGAACAGGCCAATCTCAATAAGCTGATCGTACAGCATAAAAGCACCGTGAAAGCACTGGAAACAGAGCTTGCTTCAAGCAGGGCCGTTTTAAATCTCAACAAAATACAATTGGATAAGTATGAATTTGAATCGGAAAAAAAGAAAGAGATCAAAAAACTCGAATACGAAAGAGAACTTATAAGATATAACAAAGCGGAAAAAAACTACCAGCTGACACAGGTTGTTCTTGAAAACGAATTGAAAATTCAGAAAATAAAAATATTTCAGCTGGAAAATGATATAAATGACGCGTACACCGCATTGACACAGCTGACGATACGAAGTCCGCTGAACGGGATGATGCAGCTCCTTGAAAACAGGAGAACCAATCAGACGGTAAAAGTGGGCGATGAATTATATCAGGGCGGACAATTTGCCTGTGTCCCGGATATGAGCCGGATGAAAGTGAAATCTACGGTGAATGAAACGGATATCGGCAAAATACAATTGAATGCAAAAGTAATGGTCCGGCTCGATGCTTTTCCATCAATCCCCTTCGAAGGTACAATCATCGAGATCGGCAGGCTGAGTTATAAAAAAGATGAAAAATCACGAACGAAAGTGTTCGATTTTGTCGTTATGCTGGACAAATCCGACCCAATATTGAAGCCCGGCATGACTGTCAGATGCGAGATTTTTATCGCTCAGCTCGATGACGTTTTATATGTTTCAAACGACTGCATCATGAAGGAAAAGATGAAATACTATATTTTTACCGGGGAAAAAGAGGATTACGAAAAATGCGAGATCGACATAGGACCCCGCAACAATGAATACACCGTCATTTATGGAGATTTCACAAAAGGTCAGAGTGTAATACCGTTGAGTGAAGTGGCATTGAATGAATCTGCGCAGAAAGGTATATGATTTTATTTACTAAAAGCAGTATAAATAATATGTTATAGATATTTGTGTCTTTGTGTCTTCGTGGTTGAATATTTTCATGAATATTCCGGGCCGGAAATAAAAGTGCAATTAGAAGAAAACATACACGTTTCTTTCAGCGAATTACTCCAGCGTAAATTCAGATCGTTTCTTTCGATGCTGGGCGTTATCTTCGGTGTTGCAGCCGTCATCGCCATGTTATCGGTGGGTGAGGGCGCAAAGCAGTCAGCCATCGCCAAGTATAAGGAACTGGGTGTAAATAACATCATTATCAGAGATAAGAACCTCAGCGATGAGGGTTTGGAAGAAACACGCGCAAAGTTCTCTCAGGGATTATCGATTGCCGATGCGAATGCGATCAGGGAAATCATCCCTTCGGTGCTTGATGTCGCACCGCAAACGGAGAAAGATACGGAAGCGAAATACGAGGACAAATCCGGCAAGGCAAGCATTATCGGTATTACCCCCAATATCAAGAACATACTGAATTATTCTGCGGAAAAAGGCATATTCATCAATGAAGATCATTACGACCGGAAGCTCAAGGTATGCGTTCTGGGATCGTCGATAGCCAAACAGTTATTCCCCTTCGAGGAGCCGATTGGTAAAAGCATAAAAGTGGAAGATCAATGGCTTGAAGTTATCGGTGTCATGCGAAACAAATCGTTATTCACCGAAACGGTGGGCGAGCTGGCTTCCAGAGACCTCAATAACGACATCTATATTCCCCTGACGACTTTTAACAGTCGGTTCATAAAAGAAAATGAACTGGAGAGCGAAATTAAACAGATAACGATCAGAGCTGAAAACTCACAATGTTTATTCGAAGTTGCGGCCGTTATTAAAAATCTTTTGATCCGTCGCCATTTTGAAAATGACGATTACAGCATCATTATTCCGTATGAACTGTTGAAACAGGAAGAAAAAGAACGCCGGATTTATAATTTTTTGCTGGGTTCCATTGCAGCGATATCGTTGCTGGTGGGCGGTATCGGCATCATGAATATCATGCTGGCGACGGTTATGGAAAGAACGCGGGAGATCGGTATTAAAAGAGCAATCGGCGCCAGGAAAAAAGATATTTTGACTCAGTTTCTCACGGAAGCGATGATTATCAGTATTACGGGCGGTTTTATAGGTGTATTTTTTGGATTATCGATCTCGTTATCCATATCGCTTGTGACCGATGTCAATACCAATGTCACCGTATATTCCGTTTTTATTTCCTTCTTTGTTTCTGTTATCGTTGGAATTATTTCCGGATTTCTGCCCGCAAAAAAGGCATCCGAACTGGAGCCTATCGAAGCGCTCCGGTATGAATAGAAGGCATGACGACGGTGCCGGTTCTGTACCTGTATATGTCTTACACCGGCACAACGATGAACGTTTTCGTCCTTCTCCGGCCCGGCCGGGAATTCGATACCGTCCGTCTCACGGCTTCTTTGTCTTTATCCTGTTAATCCTGTAAATCCTGTCTATAAACAATCTGTGTATCTTATCCTGTCGTCATGATACCCCCGGATGTCACCTTCCCGTCACCGGATTGTCATTTCCCCAGATTCCCGTTGAACCATTCGATTATCCGCTCGCCCGCGTCCACGATGAACTTCGGCTCCTGGAGACCGTGCGGCTGTCTCGGGTAAACCACCATCTCGGTCTTGCAGCTCTGCCGTTTGAGGGCGTTGTAGAACTCCTCGCCCTGTGACAGGGGCACGCGCCTGTCCTGTTCGCCGTGGAGGATGAGCGTCGGGGTCATCACGCCCTTGACGTGGAACTGGGGCGAGTGCTTGATGTAGGTTTCTTCCTGATCCCATGGCTCCCCGCCGAAGTAATTGGGGATAAAGCTCGCGATGTCGGAAGTTCCGGTGAAGCTGATAAGGTCGGGCAGCCCTGCGCCCATGACCGCGGCTTTGAAACGCTTCGTCTTCGTCACGACCGCCGATGTCATGTAGCCGCCGTAGCTC
Source organism: bacterium (assembly GCA_021372535.1). Taxonomy (NCBI): domain Bacteria; species bacterium. The sequence goes on along the minus strand of JAJFUH010000228.1, from coordinate 25,353 downwards.
CAGCCCGTGACACAGAGGCTGTCGGGATGGGCAATCCCCATCTCGATAACTTTATCGACTCCCGCCATGAGGTCCTCGAAGTCGCCGAAACCCCAGTCGTTCATGTTGGCATAGCGGAAGTCCCTGCCGTAGCCGCTGCTCCCGCGCGGGTTCGGGCGGAGGATGGCGTAACCTTCCTGCGCGAATGCCTGGATCGGGTATGTCGAGCCCTCGCCGGTGAACCGCTGACTGAAGAAGCTGTGCGGACCGCCGTGAACGTTGAGGATGAGCGGGCAGCGCCGCCCCTTTACATAGTTGACCGGATAGGTGAGCAGGCCCTCGATCTCGAGGCCGTCACGGGCTTTCCAGGTGATAACCTCGGTTCTGCCCATGGGGAGTTTCGGGTATCCGGCATGGATGTCGGTCAGTTTCCGCGGATTGAATGTTTTCGCATCGGTTACATAAATATCCGGCGGCAGCTCGGATGTCTGAAACACGAATGCCATGACCGCGCCGTTCCTGCTCATGGATGTCCCGGTATATGTTCCCGGCGTGGTGCTGACAAGGCGTGTTTTGCCGCCGTTCGCCGGAATCGCGAACAGGCTCCAGTAGGTGTGGTTCGCTTCCTGGACGTAGATTTCTCCGCTGTCCGCCGACCAGCCGATGAACCGGCCGTAGTAGGTGAAGCTCCGGTCGGGAGTCGGTGACAGGCGACGGGGTTCGCCGCCCTGCGCGGGTATAAGGTAGACATCCGAGATGAGCGCCCAGTTCGGTTCGCCGCCGTCCGAGGCGAACGCAATCCATTTCCCGTCGGGTGAATAAAGCGGGAACCGGTCGGCGCCCTTCCATGACACGAGCTTTTTCACCGCGCCGCTGTCGGCGGGAACGGATGAAATGTCGGTGGAGAGCCAGTCGTCGGGCGATGGCGTCGGCTGATGACCGAAAACGATTGTTTTCCCGTCCGGTGACCAGTCGAAGGTCGTGACATGGAAATCGCCCGATGTGAGGCGCTGCATCTTCCGCTTCCCGTCCGGCCCGGCTTCGACCGTGATCGTATAGAGATGAGAGAACTTGAAGTCTTTGTCTCGAACCTTCATGTCGCGTTTCTCTTTTTTAGCTTTCGCTTCATCCCCGGTGTCGGGATTGTCCATGGTGCAGGCGATACGGGTTCCGTCCGGCGACCAGGCATACGAGTTCACACCGGTTTCCGCCGAGGTGAGCTGTTCGGCATCCCCGCCGCTCAGACGGAGGAGCCAGACCTGGTTCTTGCCGTCGCTGCCCCTTCTCGATTCGAATGCAAGGTAGTTCCCGTCCGGTGAAAATGACGGGTCGGTGCACGATACATCACCATGCGTGAACTGGTAGCTGAGCCTGCCATCCACGGAAACGACCCGGATGTGGGTGAGAAATTCCGAATTTTCACCTTCCGTCATCGGCGAGGATATCGTGTAGGCGATGAGTTTACCGTCCGGCGAAACAGCCGTGTCGCCGACACGTTTGCAGGTTATCATGAGCTCGGGTGTCCAGCGTGTCGGCGTTTGTGCGGCTGAAACAGCGGTTGCGAACGCGATACATGACACGATAAACGGGAAAATGTTTTTGTTCATGATGGGTTCCTTTTAAAAAAAACGTTTGGAAGCCGGCAGGTCATTAATACCGGGCGGACATTCCGGAAAACACACAAAAAACCGTTGATACTGCATATCACCATGCCCGGCATTGAAATGCCGGTCTACTATCGGGAAGTCCCTGGCTGTACTCTCTGAACCATGAGTGTCTCAGCATGAGTGCCGGAGGCGCTTTCGGTAATAGCCCGGAGATTCGTCTCCGGGTGGACATTCCCGGCTGCTTTACCATGAGCGCCGTCATGCCGAACCTGTTTCGGCATCTGTGATCAGAACACCTGTCCGTCGTCAGGCTCCGCTTCAAGCCGCAGGTTAGGAATAACCGGCCGTATCCCCCTGTCGGGATCGACCGACTGGATAAACAGGTCGCGGTTCTGGCCGTTGAGGCTGAATTTATTGATAAAATCCTTAAAAACTACTCGTTCAAAACCATAGATTTCCGCGATAGAGTCGGTGTCGAGGGTCTGGAGCCACAATTTCATGTCATGATTTTTCAGGGAGCTGAAAAACTTCTCCTCGAGCTCGTTCGAGGATGTAAAAACCGGCCGTTCGAGCCTGTCGCTGCGGGCAAGGAGAATCATACGGGCGTCACGATCCTGGAGGGCGCCGATAAAAAAGCCGTCTCCTCTCGATATTCCGGTCCACCAGCCGAACGTACACATGTAGACAGTCAGTGCGAGCGTTACGGCGAACCATATACGTTCTCCGGCATGTTCGCCCCACATGAATACGGTTGGCATTATGAGTAACGGTATGATGGGTACAAGGTGACGGGAGCCGACACATTCCCCGGTTACCGGGCAGGTATTTGCAGCGGTAAAAAGGATGACGATTGACAGGAGTATCCCCATGAAGAGCGCAATCAGTTTTAATTCATTGCGCCACAGAGCGATAAATCCGCCGGGAATGAGCATTACAACCGGCATGATAAACACGAGGCCGTTGGGGCTGTCAAACAGAAGTTTCCATATGCCGATCATGATGTTCCTGCTCGAACCGTAATGACCCTCCGATGACAGGTTATACGGACAGAAGGGTGTCGAAAAAATAAAATCGAAGAACTGACCCAGATACAGTTTGTTGATGATGAGATACGCGGCAAGAGGAACGATAAATCCGCACAGGAACATGAAAAGATACCGGGCCATCTTCGGCCCTCTGCCATGCTCGTAGATAAGGATTACCACGAACGGAACCGCCGCGACAGCCATAACCGGCTGAACGAAAAGATTGAGCGCCGTCAAAAAACCGGCGGGGGCATAAAAAATCCATTCATGGCCGAGCGAAATCCCCTTGAAAAACAGAAACATGGCAAGAACAAGAATAAACTGGGCAGCCGCTTCGGAAAATGCGCTCGATGCATAGAACAGGTTCGGCGTGGCAAACGCCAGAAAACAGGTGGAAAAAACAGCCATGGGGAACGGCACGAACTCGAGCATCAGGAAAAAGAAGACAAGCGCGCTGAGCCAGAGTATGAGCGCGTTGGTGTAATAGGGTCCCGCTTCTCCCCACAGCAGCGTCAGGGGGACACTCGTAAGTGAAAAACCGATCGGATGGAGACGGGAATAGCTCCCTTCACTGTAGAGTCTGCCCCCGATAATATCCTCGGTAATACGGTAGCAGGTCCATTCATTCATCCGGAAGGGGGGATAATGTTCGGCGAACACCGCGTTTTTCTCGGCGAACACAGTTATAATGGGATATCCCGGATTGAAGGCATGGTTCATGTAGAGGTATACGCCGAGAATGAAACCCGACATTACCATGAATACGGACAGCCTGAGGATTGTCAGTTTACGTAAACTGTACGGCTGCGTGATGAGCGCAAGGTCTTCCTCGGCAGATCGTGTGACACCGGTCCATTCTTTTTCCTGCATGGCGGGGTTCCCATCGGGTTGTTACGGGAAAAGAGTCTGTGCCGGACAGTCCTGAAGAAAACACCTCTCTGACAGATACTCCGGCTATTATATTTTATTGATAGTATGATAATAGAAACTTGGAAATCGCAAACATTTTCTTTCTCAAGATGAAAAAAAGTTGCATCCGGACCAGAAAAATCGAAGGCAACGAAACCGTCTCCTTCCCTCGAAATCCTTTATCAGTGTAAATAATGGTAAACATGCATTGACAAGAGTCGGCTCAGAACTATATTACGGTTTATTATACCGATTACTGCGTGCTGAAAAAATATAAAAGTGTATTTATTTATATTCTGTCAGACTGCGATGTTCGCCCTGGATTTAACTGCAAACAGTATTCGGTTCGGGATGATCGGGAACCACACATTAATTATTGCTCCGGTGATTAAACAGTGAAATAAATTTCGGAAATTGAGCCCTATAAAGGTGATTCGATACAATCTGTGTAATTGCGCACCAAGCCGTCATTCCCGCGAAAGCGGGAATCCATGTTTTTTTTACTTCCGGTATCATTCTTTATTCGCCGGAGCAATAATAAACTACACAGCATATTTTAACAGGAGAAGCTCGTGATGTGTATCAGAAATTTTGTCATGCTGTTTGTTTTTACCGTTTTTGCCGTTTCACCGGCCGTCGCGGCGAATACTGCCGTTCCGGGACTGCTCTTTTACCTGTCCGGCGACCATGAGTTTACCGCCGATTATGCGGGCGGAGACCCTGAACCGACCTTTATGTACAATATAAAGATTATCCCCGGCGGCGCCCGTGGAGCGGGATTCCAGTGCGGAAATTCGCAGCTTCTTGCCTATGATGCTCCGGGAAACATTTTCGCCGAACGGGGAACGCTCGCCTTTTTCTGGCGGTCGCGCGAACCGGTTGGCGATGCGCCGTTCCCTGTGTTCAGAGTCGGATACTCGGATCACTCGAGCTGGGACCTTGTCTGGCTCCGCATCGACTGGAACGGGAGCGGTTTCGATGCTTTCGTCACCGATGCCAACCTCGCCCGCCCGCGGGTCACCTATACGGTTCCCGAGCGGCCGAAACCCGACCAGTGGATTCACATCGCTTTTTCCTGGGATGAAACGCAGGGGGTACGCCTGTACGTGGACGGCAGACCGGTTGCCCGCAAGGACACGACAGCAGTCTTTTACGCCGGTCTCGACCAGTTCGGCCCGCACTCGCGCATCATCAGCCCCTACCAGGTGCAGAGCCTCTACAACTACGAGCGCGGCGGCGATATCGATGAACTCTGTATCTTTAACAGCATGCTTCCGGATGACTCCATCGCCCGTCTGGCAAAGGGCGATTCGCCGGCAGCAATCGGCGCCGGTCTGGTAGTCCGTGACCTTGAAAACACGGTGTACCGCAGCGAATGGTGGCTCCGCTACGGCTGGAACCGTCCCGGAGACATCCCGCCGTACCTCGAAACGCCGGTGACCTCTGTCCGCAAGGTGGAAATCCACGATGTCTATGACATCAAGCAGTGGATGTGGAAAGGTACGGACGGTATCCGCGAAACCACCTGGCCCTATGTCTACAACCGTTCGAGGATCCCCGGCCGTAACGATTATTTCCAGCTCCCCGACTGGAACTGCTACTCGCTCTCGGGTAAATCGGTCACATTCACCATGCCCGACGAGGACTGGAACCACATCGAGATTGCCGGCGCCGCCTTCGGGCAGGCGTCACTCCTCGCGTTTGACAAAGAGAGCGAAAAGGACAGGGAAACGAAATTGTTCAGCCGTCCCGCCGGACAGGAGCGCACCTTCCACCGCTTCGCGAAACCCGTTCACGGCGGTAAGGTTCGTTTCGACAACGACAAACAGGAAACACCCATCGGTGAATTCATGGCGTATGATGTCGCTCCGGGGCAGGTTCCCGAAGGCAGGGCGATCCTCACCTATACCCTCACGGGGAATGCCGGGACCGACAACCCCTCGCTCGACCGTCTGGTCGGCTACATCAACGGGCGGTTCATGGCGGATGAGCGCGCCATGATGGTCGCCTTACCCGGAGGAGCACCGCGCACACCGAAGAAGACGGCGGTCGGGCATCCCATGCCGGTTGTGCATGTGCTCGTTCCCTTCGAGTTCAGGGCCGGAAGGCTCGGCGGCGAATATACGCGGTATTCGTACACATGGGAAAACATTGACGGCGGACTCGACGGTATCGCGCTCGACATCCCCGCGCTCAGGATAACTCCGACGCACGGCGGATACATCCCGCTCAACATCCAGGTCAGGGATCCTCTCTGGCCCGACCGGTGTCTCTTCGATTTCACCTTCTCGGTGAAGCCCGGCGAGGCACGGACAATCTGGATGGATACCCGCGACCGTATCCTGCCCAACGGGTACAGCCTCTGCCTGACCGTGGCGTGCGCGAGCGGCGAATTCGGTCCCGCCGCCCTCGAAGGCGCTCGTCTCCGGCTCGTTTTCAAAGACCGAAAGGAAGCCGCCTGCGAGCATGAAACCGACCGATTCACTCAGGTGAAAGACAACCTTTCCAATATGGTCGAGGAGCATCCAAATATCAAGAAGCTCAGAATGTATGAACGGTACAGCGAGGACATTACCGATCTGCTCAGGGTCAATCCCGACCACGAGCAGGGGCGGTACTACTGGAGCATCAAGAATCAGGAACAGGGCTGGCCGCCGTTCGAGCAGCCGAAAGCCCCGGCGGGAATTCCCCTCTGGGCGTTCCGCCAGGTTGAAAACATGAAGCTTCTCAAGCACTACCTTAATTGGTGGATCGACAACCGTCAGATCGAAAACGGTGAATTCGGCGGCGGGCTGTCCGATGACGGCGACATGACCAACCAGTGGCCCGGCCCCGCGCTCATGGGCATCGAGCCGGATAAAATCACCGATTCCGTTCTCCGCGAGATGGAAGCGTTTTACCTCGAAAACATGTTCGATGGTGGTCTCAACCGCATTATAACCGATGAGCTCCATGTCTACGAAGAGGGAATCAATGTTCTTCCCCAGACCATGCTCCTTGACTACGGCGATCCGAAGGTGGTCGAGCGGCTCATGAAAACGGCGAAGGAATACGACCGCATCACCGGCATCAACAGCCTCGGGGAACGTCAGGTCAAATCGGCCTTCTATGGCGGCTCGAAGATATTTTCGGAAGGCGTCTGGGCAAAATCGAAGACAGGCTATTCATACCTCATTTTCCATCCGGGCCTGTCGCTTGTGGAGTTCAATGGCCATCCCGCGGCAAAGAAACTCCTGCTCGAGCTTGCGGACGGTCTTCTTGCCCACGGGAAACGTGACGAGAACGGCAACTACTATCTCCCCCAGGAGATTTTCTACCCGGACGGCAAGGACTGGGGCAGGTCCATGGGAACGGCCGTATACCTCCTCTGGGCGGCGTATGACTGGACGGGGGACAGGAAATACCTCGTACCGGTCACGGACGGCGCGGTACGGGGGAATGTGGGCGCCATCACCCAGCTCAACTGTAATTTCATAGATGTCCTCGGTGGACGCAAGACATGGGGCGCCGATATGGCCGCGCGGGTGACACCGCAATCGAACAGCGATCTCTACCGCCATGTGGCATGGCAGATAACCGGGAACAAGCAGTATCTCGAGGAATACTATGCCGACCAGATTCAGGTCAAGACTCAGCAGATGTATATGAACACCGAGGGTCACTGGTGGAGCGACCGCGTGAACTGCGAATCACGCGAGCTCCAGCGGGCGCGGCTCGGCGGTGTTGCCCTCTGGCGCAACCAGCTCTATCCCGGCCACGCCGTAAGCTGGAAATTCAAGGAACCCGCTACCGACGAAAGTGTCGCCATCCTTATTCCCGATGCAGCGCCGGACAGGATGACCGTCATAGTCTATAATCTCGAAAACGTGCCGGTCAGCGCGGTTATGACCGGATGGTTCGTCGATTCCGGTACCTGGGAAATCGTCGAAGGGATTGACGTCAACAATGACGACAAACCGGAAACCATGACCGGAAAACGCTCGGTCTCCTTCGAGCGGACAGAAGAACTCGATTTCACATTTCCCGCCCGGGCGACCACGATTCTCCAGCTCAGGCTCACAAAAAAGGGGAAATCCTACTGGAGCCGTCCCGACCTCGGCATAGGCAGGGACGATATAACCGTCCGCGGTTCGTCGGTGACTGTCCGGGTACACAGTCTCGGCTCGGTCGATGCGCCGGGAGGTACAATCGCTCTTGTCGATCGCGAGGGGAAAACAGCGGCGACAGCGGCAATTCCGGCTCTCAAGGCTCCTCTCGATTACGAGCCCAAGACGGCTGAAGTCAATCTGACCGCTCCCGCGGGTACCCGGCTCTCCGGGTACAGGATCGTCGTGGACCCCGAAAGCAGGCTCGGTGAGATAACGAGACGCAACAATACGGTTACAGTGCCTTGAAGTTTAAAAGACAGGCACAAGGCATAAGGCATAAGGCATAAGGCACAAGGGGAAAAAAGCAAAAGGACAGGCATAAACATACTATAAAAACCAAAGACTACAGATCATAAACCATAAATACGATACCGGTATTTCGCCTTCGGGTGCGTGAAAAAGATACTTGTTCACTGCCCTCTTACTATGCAACGGAGCATTCTATGAGACGATTGTGTATCTGCGCCATTATCGGAATTGCCATTTTTTCGACTGGCAGCTTATATGCACGGACGGAATCGGATGCGGTCAATTATCATCTTGCGTTCGAGGATTTCCAGTTCCTCGACGAGGATTTCGTGGCGCGGTCTGGATTCAAGACCATCGAAGACCGAGGGCTCGAGCTTGTCGAAGGCAGGTTCGGCAAAGGCCTCGTCATGAACAAAATTCCGAGTGTCACCACCCAGGATGAAATGACCGGAATCGATCTCGATACAGTCACTGCGGTTGTTTTCAACACCCGTCACCGCCGTGATGTCTGGGTCGGTTACAATGAGCCGTTCCTCTGGGGAGCCGGTAAGCTCAATCCATCGAGCGGAGCGGTTGCCTTCTGGGTCAAGGGCAGGGTGACCGAGGGCGAGCTGTTCAACCAGTCCGCCATGGCGTGGGGACGGAAAGAGCGGTTCCTTATCGCTGTCACGGTCGACGAGTACGACCGGCTCGGCGCATATCTCACCGATTCACGGTATGTCCGGCACACAATACAGTCGAAAGTCGACCTCGACAGGAACGAGTGGAACCACATCGTGCTGAACTGGGACAAGGCGCAGGGGATCGAGCTCTTTGTCAACGGGGTATCGGTCGCCTCGTCGTGGGGTACGGATTCCTGGTGGATGACACCTCTTCCGGGCCTGCTTCATCTCCCCATGCCGAATGTGGTTTATGACGAGCTCTATATCTTCTCGACCCCTCTGACGGCTGAAGAAATCAAATCACTCATGGCCACGAACACCGTCCCGCAGTCCGTTTCGGTTATCAGCGACAGAACCGCCGGGGAGCGCGACCGTCTGGCAAAAGCGTTCGGTCTGACCGACAACCTGTCTCTGCCGGTCATCACCCCGATGGACGAGACCCGTGTGCTCTCGTTCAGAGAGGTAACGCCGGAGTTCATGGGCGATGGCCACATTCCGGGACGGTTCTGCCAGGACGGACGGTATGAGCTTGCATGGCCGCACCCGGTCTCCGTATTCACCATCATTCCGGGCGACGCCGATTTTCAGGCGGAGAAGCTCGACATCGATGCACCCGCCGGGGTACCGTACAATTACATCACCATCGAGGGAAACCTCACCGGCATAACCGATGTGCTTACCGGTGCGGTCAAAGAGAACGACCATTACACGGGGAAGCCGTTTGCCGGGATTCCTCAGGACGGCCGGTTCTTTTTCGGCGCGCAGGTTAACCGTGAGCCGCATCCCCGCCTTACGCTGCCGTTCCTCAAGAGTTATGGCGCTCCCGGTGAGTTCACGGGGAATGTCCGTCTCCCCCTCTCCGGCGAAACGAGGGTGCACGAGGTGGGTCTCTTCGATGTGACCGAGGAGGAGAATCGCCCGGTTCCCGGTGAAACGGTCTGTTATCTTCGTACGGGAGGAGAACTCGGGACCCGGTATGAATTCGCCATGCAGACCCTCAACCCGCTGTCCGAGCGGACAACGCTGTACGGGTATGAAACCCCGCAGGACGGCAGGGACGAGTGGATATCCACCGGCTCCCTCAGGCGCGTTCATTTCATAACCGCTCCGGTGACGGGGGAAAAGCAGGTCGGCCGGATCGTGCTCGACATGGCGCTCAAAACGGTGACGGCTGACGATGTCATCCTCGTGCGGCTCCACGACCCCGGACTCCCGCACCGTATCTGGACCCATGCCGAGATGAGGCTCAGGGGATTCGGCGGAAACGGCGGCAGGCTCCGGCTCATGCTCGATTCTCCGCCCCTCTTTCTTGCGCCCGGCGATGCAGTCTGGATCGATATCGCGACGCTCAACAGCGCGCAGATACGTATCGGAGGCCCGGAAACCGCCCGTATAATCCTCAAACCGGCGCCGTACCGCGAATCGATCGCGGCTTACGAGGCGAAGGCGCTCATGCCGGTCATGGCGGAGTATACCAAGGGTTACCATCACCAACCCTGGATATTCGAGAATATCTGGCCCGATATCGATAATCCGCACACGCTCGGCGGTCAGTTCGATTCGATCATGCCCGCATTGGCGGTGCAGCGTGTCCTGCCCTGGTCGCGGCTCGCGGAATACTATGTCGAGTGGGCGAAGCCGAAGTACAACTGGGGGAGCTTCGTCGACCCGGAGAAGAACTTTCCCATTCGGGATATTGCTATGCCGGAGGGCGTCCCGCGGTGGGCGTATCTCCAGCACATCATCCAGAACTTCCGGTACCGCATAGTCGACTGGCTTGCGGCGAACCAGAATCCCGATGGTCAGATCGGCGGCGGGTGGAACGACGACACCCTCATTCTGCGGGGACACTCGGATGTTCCGCTCGATGGATGCAGCCGTGCGCTCGATATCTTTCTCAAGGTGTACGAAGGGCTCGACAGAACGAATATCTATGGCGACGGATTCTGCCAGATACAGCCCATCGACAACCTGCACAACGGCGATTTTGTCCGCGAACGCTACCGTGCCGTCATCTTCAGGCTCGGCGACCCCGCGATAATCAGGCGTTCGCTCGGAACGGCATGGCACTGGGACAAACCGACCCCGTTCAACTGGAGCGACGGGAAACCGTTCCTTTTCGACAAGAACATTCTCGAATGGTACTGGGGCGTCAACATTCCTGCCGCTGCCTTCGAGGACAGGGATGAGAAAAATCTGGACGAGCAGCTCTCCCGTCTTGCATCGTACTGCGACGATATCCTCTTCCACCGTTTCACCGAGGCGCGCATTCATACCGACGCCCAGAGCATGTACAATGAGCATTGCATCACGCGGATGATACTCGGAGGCGCCGCCGATACGACCGTATCGGTTGCCTGGCCCGAGGGCGGCGGTGAGGACCTCGCGCGGTGGGTGACCTGCGCCGACAGCACAAAACTCGAATGCCGCATGTTTTCCTTCGATCCGCTGCCGAGAAAGGTCACAGCCCGTTTCTTCAGACTGAACCCCGGCTCCTATGAAATCAAGCTTTCGAAGGATGAGAACGGCGCTGCGGGTACGGTGCTCTCCATGACCGATCAGGAGATCGCACGGTTCGAAAAGGTCAGCTTCTTTGTCCCCTCGAAAACCCCCGTGCTCCTGACCGTGCGTCAGGTCAATGCTGACAGAAATCCGGGGCCGCTTCCCGATCTCGCCCTTGCGGCATACGACTGCGAGCGCTCCGGAACCGGTCTCAGGGTGCGCGTCTCCAATCTCGGAGCTGCACGGTCGAAAAAGACCACGGTGCGTGTGTACGACATGAGCGGCAGGAAAATCGCCGAGGAAAAAGTCCCCGAGATCGATGCCCCCGTCGATTTCGCCGAAAAATCGGTCTGGGTGGAATTCGACCGTCTCCCCGAAAAGGGCAGGCTCCGTCTCGTGGTCGATCCCCGCATGAAAATCGATGATATGTTCAGGGAGAACAACGAGATAGAGATAGAGTGAAAAACCACCGCAGTTGTGCTGGCGAGGGACTTTTGACTGATGGCTGGCGTTTTGATGCCATAGAAAAAATCAAAAGAATTCCATTGTGTTTCAATTCGTTATCCGGGAGGTTCGGTCATGTTCATAACGCTCCTGTTCGTTACCTTCGCCATCGCGGTGATAACCTCGTTCATCGTGGCTTCGGTGTTCAACAAAACGGTCAGCAAGATACTCAACCGTATCGTTTCCGAGGAACTCGGCTCGGCCTGGAAGCGGTATATCCTGTTCGCCCTCTATGTGGTCGGGATTTCCGGCGGCGTCCGTATCTGGGACCTTGAAAAGTACATCACCCCGCGTACGAAGGACGAGATTCCGCTCCTTTTGACCACCGACCGCTGGGTTCTCGAGGTGTACAGGACGATAATCAGCACCCTCCAGAGCATTGCATGGATGCTGCTTGTGTTTTTCCTGTTCGCGCTCGTGGCGTATGTGGTCGTTCGCGGTTTTGAACTGAAGCGCGGAAAAAACGCTGATGAGGCAAAAAAAGAAGGAATGGCGTAAACATGGAGCATGTTAGTCCGATCTACGCACATATATAAATAGAACACGGATTTTCGCGGATAAGTTCTTATATAAAAAGGCTGTGAGCACAAGAATTGTCAGCAGAAACGGGATATTCATTTCTGAGGTCTGTATTTCACTTATAACAGATGGATTACAGATTATTTCGGTGAGAAATAGAGGGAAATAGTAAATTTGTGTGTGAAGAAAAAAACGAAGCCATGAGTGATTATGAGCCGGAAGAATAACCGGATTATTTTATCAGCAGCATTTTACCGGCTGTCACCTTGCTGTCCATCGCCAGGTGCGGAAAATATATTCCCGACGAAACGACCGCGCCCCGATCATCCTTCCCATCCCATATGACATGGTGCTTTCCCGCCTGTAACCTGTCCGCGACAAGCTCACGGACGTTCTGGCCTTCGATATTGAATATCGTCAAATGAACGTACCCGTCAGCAGGAAGCGCAAAGGTAATCGTGGTGGACAGATTGAACGGATTCGGCGAACAGGGATACAGATACAGTGTTTCCGGCAGATCATCTTCCGCGTTTATTCCCGTCCAGTAGGAAGGCCGTTCGAGAGGATTCTCGTACGCCCCCATATCGGGAAGTGTTCCTCTCGGAGCTCCGGTAATATCGAATAACGGGGTTTTTTCAGGTGTCCCGGCACCGATACAGGGACTGGAATCCGGAAGACGGAAGTCATCGAAGAGAAGCGGGTCTTTCAGAATATTACCGGAAATATCGCACGAATCGCCGTTAGCGTTGACACCCGATACAATACCGGCGGCTGAGGGCATTCCGTAAAAGACTTCCTTTTTGATGTCCCAGAATGCCGAATTCGATACCGCCGGACTTCCTCCTTCGTTATAGATGCCGTAATCGGTGCCGGTTATAATCACATTTGCAATGTCGGGTACACATACTCCGCTGATACGTATTCCGTAACAATCCGTTCCGGGCTTGACAACATCGGCAATGGTAACATTCCTTATTATCGGTTCCGCATATTTTATTTCCATACCCTGAACTACATTTTCACCGCCGAAATGAGATATCACAACATTTGAAAACACCGGATCGCTGGCAAAAAGACATTTAATTCCGGTAAAACCGCTTGAACAGATTCCCATTGCATTATATGAATTATTGTACCGTATGGCGATATTGTTGAATTTTGGATGACACGACGATCCGGAACAGTATATACCGATGGTTTCTTTTTCTCTGTTTCCATGATTCGCAATTATTACCATATCGTTCGCGACGATATCGGAATAAAAACTGTACACTCCGACCTCATTGTATGATAAAATCGATACCCGGTTGAATACGGGATTAGAATTGACACATCTGATGCCATAAGAAGAGGATGCGTGGATGATAACATCGGATATTACCGGGCATGAACCGTTGGTTATTTCTATGCCGCCGCTTTTGATTATGGAGTTTGTAATTCGCGGATTGGAGTGTTCGTCTATCTGAAAAGCATTAATCACGTACCCTGCAACGTTATTCAAGTTCATAACAATCGGACTGGCATTATAACAAAATAAACCGAGACCATAATATGAATCTTCATCTTTACTTCTAATGGTGAGGTTTTCGAGAAGGGGACTCGAATTCTTACAATAAATTATATTTCGTAATCCATGATCATTTCTGAGCGTAAAACCGTTCAATACCGATGTCGAGTCTTCTCCGCTGACCGCAATCACAGTTCTAACATAATCACCGCCACTGATGATTGTCCTGCCGATGTATGTCGTGTCCTGTGTTGTCATAAACAGCGAACCGACAACGATACTCTTGCCCTTGAAATCGATCTCTTCGGGATATATACCTTCCTTGACAAGGACGGTGTCCCCGGGAAATACATTATCGATTGCCGACTGGATCGTCTTGTATTCTGCCGATGGCACCATTATACAGGTTAAAAGCGTCACGGATTCGGCCGTGATATCGTTATATACTTTTATATCGTAAAGAACTTGACCATAGAAATTCTGATGCCTGAATTTAATCGTATACGTTCCGGATTTCAGAAAAATGGAATATTCGCCGTTTTCACTGGTTGTTGTTCTGCCAGCCTCTTTCGATGTATCAGCATTGACGAATGAAACGGTAATGCCGCTGTGCGACAACATCCCATTGAGATACGCATATCCTCTTACCATAAACGAATCCATTACAGGTTTTAAAGCAGGATTCTCATATGCCCCCATATCGGGAGGTGTTCCTCGCAGAGCTCCGGTGATATCGTATGGAGGGGCGTTTTGAGACGTTCCCGCGCCGATACAGGGACTCGTATTGCGGAGCCGGTAATCATCGGTAAAATGGGGATCGCCAAAGATGTTATAGAAACAATCGCATGAATCGCCGTTTGCATTTACAACGGTCAGAACTCCGTAAGACTCAGGCAGACCGTAAAATATATCCTCATTCATATCACTGAAGGACGAATATGATATCTGTGGATTCCCACCATCATTATAAACACCATAATCTGAACCGGTTACAATGACATTTGCAATATCGGGAATACAATCTTCACTGCAGCGAATTCCATAAGAATCTGATAATGACTGTTTCATATCGGTGATCGTAACATTTCTTATCACAGGACGAGATGATCCCACGATTGAAATACCTGTCGAATGTTTTTCACTGGAACTACCTGCATGAGTGATCAATACATTGTTTATCACCGGCTCGGATAATTCATCACATAGTATACCTGTTGATTCACAATCACTTATTCTAACATTATTGAGGTATGGGTGTGATTCACTCCCGGTACAATAAAATCCTGTACCTGCACCATCTTCGTACCCATATATATCTTGTATCGTTACATCGTCAACCACAGGGCTTGAATCGTTACAATAGATTCCCGCATAATAACATCGTATGATCGTTACGTCGTTTACCACAGGGCTTGAATCTTTACAGTAGATTCCCGAACTAGAACATCGTATGACTGACACACGGTTTATCGTCGGATTAGAATGATCAATACATTGAATACTACTTGCAGCTGTATGATCAAAGAATATATCTGTCAACAGGGGACTGGATTGGTTCATGCAGACAATCCCGTGAAATTCATAACTGTTCCCCATAGGACTCCAGGGATGTTCTGCCTCATGCAAAGTAACATGGTGCACTGTCGGATTCGAATGATTTTCAAAATACATCGCATTTGAATTATTTTCCCAGACCAGAACATTCGAAATGTCAGGACTTGCATTATTACAATATATCCCATACCCTTTATAAGAATCGTATTCATTCCGTGTGATTATAAGATTGTTGATTATGGGATTCGAGTTGTTACAGCAGATTACATTTCTATTGTTAATTCCGCTCGTGAGTGTGAAACCGGTCAATACCGAGGTTGAATCTTCCCCGTTTACAAAGTTGACCACATCACCCGTGAATTCCCCGCTGATAACAGTCTTGCGGATATATGTCGTATCCTGCGTTGTCAGGAAAAGAGAGCCGACAACGAGAGATTTGCCGTTGAAATCGATATTCTCGGGGTAGGTTCCTTCCGCTACAAGAATGGTATCACCGGGGGATGCCTGGTCGAGCGCTGCACGAATGGTCCGAAATGCCGGGGATGGAACCGTCAGCAATTTACTGTGGGGGTACAGTACAACCGGTTCAAGTCTTAAAGATCCATTTATTTCGACATCGAAGCATATGTTATCATAGTAGCCGTCTTTTCTGAAATAAATATTATATCTACCCGGTTTCAGGCTGACCGAAAAATCGCCGTTCATATTGGTTGTAATATTTCCGTACTCATGAGAAGTGTCGTCATTGATAAAAGAAACCGTAATATCCTCGTGATTGTCCTGTTCATGAAGCAGCGCGTTCCCGTCAACCATGACCTCTGATTTATCGGGCGCAGAAGAAGGATTTTCGTATGCCCCGATATCGGGCGGCTCTCCCCTCGGTTTCCCCTCGATATCCGTTTTCAGTGTATCATTCACCGTTCCCGCTCCGATGAGGGGGCTGTACGAACTCAGATGAAAATCCCCCCCGGCGTGGTCGTCAAAAATGGGATCGAGATATATATTGTTGTACAGATCGCATGAATCACCGTTTGCGTTGGTCCGGGAAATGACTTCAGCCGATTCGAAATAGTTATTAAAGATGTTACCTTTTTCATTTCCGGAAAAATCACAGTAGTGCATCTGATAGATACATGCATCCTTTGCATAAATCCCATAATCCCCCCGGTTATGAGCGACGATGGAATTTTCCATATATAACCTTGAATTCGAATCACGAATATGGATTCCGCAACCGTTCATACATGCATAATTTTCAACGATTGTCACATTCTTCAACGTTAATACAGTACCACGTAAAAAAATACCCCCGCCTCCGCTGTAATCATTTACATTGTCGACTCTGTCATTGAGTGTTTTGTTTTTTGTTATAACGGCATTAGAAATATGTAAAAAATCGGAAGATAAACCTCCGGTATATATGCCTCCACCGAACATGCTGGCGGTATTACCATCAATTATCGAATTACTAATTGTCATTTTTGAATAATTGAATATCCCCCCGCCAGAGTAACTCTCGTTTCCGGTTATCGTACAATTCTCAATTGTCATGTTGCTTTTTTTATCACAGTATATTCCGCCCCCTGATGTTTTAGCGCTGTTGTTGGACACCGTAAGGTTTATACACCGTAAATCGGATTCATAACAGTATATACCGCCTCCATTGCTATAACCCGTATTGTTTGTAATAACTATATCCGATAGTGTCATATGGGAGTTATAAGCATAAATTCCCCCTCCGCAGATTTGTTTTTCTTTTTGGATCTGGGCAGTCCAGTTTCCGGTAATAATGAGATGCGACAAGCGGGGAGAAGAACTGAAACATAATATTCCTCCTCCGCCGTAATCACTATAATACGCACCGTTGGTAAGGGTAAAACCTTCCATGACCGACGTTGAATCTTCACCGGATTTGAACGCGACGACACTTCCCCATCTGCCGGCGTCAATTATGGTCTGTGAAATGTAGGTAGTGTCACGGGTTGTAAAGAACAGGGAGCCGAGAATTATGGATTTACCTTTGAAATCGACATTTCCGACATATTTCCCCGGTGAAACAAGAACCGTATCTCCATTGACAGCCATGTTGACTGCCGATTGAATCTTTGAGAATTCTGCGGGAACACTGAGAATCCTGGGATATGCCAGCAATAATACAATTCCAGGCAATTCTGCATAACCACTTATTAATATTTGATTTTCAAACGTATAATCCCGGTACCCTGTTTTCTTGAAACCGAGCGTATATATTCCGGACTGCACATCAAGCGAGTACATCCCTGTCGAATCGGTTGTAGCGATGTATTTCACAGTAGAAGAAGGAGTAACCATGTTTAAATACACTGAAATACCGCTGTAATCCTGTTTATTTTCAAGATATACCCAACCGGTGACCGGTATACCGTATGCAATGGTGATATCGATCAGTAAACGGCAAAGCAGGAATGCACCCATGAATAATTTCTTTTTCATATCATAACATCTCATTGTGATAAATATGAGAGGATCCCGATCTTTTCACATATAAAGTAATTAGAACACGGATGTTAACGGATTTGAATAGTATATATCATTTTTAATTCAGCTTTTTAAAGACTCTATGATTTCTTAGCTGTGTAATACTGTGCCTTCGATTGCATGAGTAGCACCGATAGCTGAAACAAAGTCTTGTCTGATAATGTTATTGGATGATCCCAGGAATGAAGGCAAGTCTCTGATGAATTGATCAGTGCTGATAATATCCTGCATGGTACTTACAAAATCATTAAATACTGAAGTAACAAGTTTTTTAAAAAAGTTCTTTTCAAATTCTTCAATAAGATTAAATTTTATCAATGTATTAAGAGGGCTGTGAAAAAGTATGGTTTTCACGAGCCCGATAATGAAATGTATTGTTTTGATGCTGTCAAGGGCATGTAAATCGGCGCTTTGTGACGACCCTTGACAGCTTATATCCACACGTACAGACTTTATCACAAGACTTTTAAAAGTTAATTCCATTGTATTCCCCTTGTAAGTGAAAACTCATTTTTTCATCCTTTGGTATGCCCATGTATCACAATTATGAGGATTGTTAAATTAGTATATGTCTGATCTTTAAAGAAACATAACAAACATGTGCAGATTTGTCAATTTATTTTTAGAAAAATGCTATTAATTATGGCATTTGTAACTTTAAAAATAATAGATAAATAACTTAAAATATTAAAAATTTTTGCACTGAAAGATGAAAACAGTTTTGTTCTGTATATGAACATTATTCTGATTATTCCCTGAAAGTTCATTAAGGGTAGTGAAAACATCTTATTTACACCTTTATCTCACAGGGGGGCAGTATGTGCTGCGAATGCAATGCGATGAATATCAGCAGGCGAATGTTCATGGGACTGTCAGCCCTCGGTGTTGCCGGTGCACATGCGGCGTATACGGCATCGGCGGCTCCGCAGTCTCCGGCCGCGGCCGGATCGTGGAATCCCGACATGCCGCTTGCGGTCACGGGGGAGGAGCTGCGTGTCCAGCCGGTTCTCGTGTACGACCTCTTCAAAAAGAAACCCGCCACATCATGGAGACCCTGGGGAGGTCTCCAGACAGAGGCCGATATAACCGGTGAAGTCGCGAGAATCACCGGAGAGCTCGATTCCTTGGCGAAAAACGCCGGGTTCCCCGTCCGTATCCTACCCGTCGTAAAGGTCAGAACTGTCGAGGAAGCCGCCCGTATTCGCGAGGCTGACACCTACGATGTCCCGGTGATCTACGCCGCTTCGGGGTGGACGAATGTCATCGAGGGCTCCGTATCGGAGAAGAGGAACAATCTCATCTTTATCCGTCACCGTTCGGGCCCCGTGTACCTCTGGTACGAAATCATTCACAACCGCTTCCTGAGAACGGGCGGCGACAATTTCGAGCTCGACACCTACCGTAATCCCGCCGGCATGGATTACAACGATATCGTCGTGGACGATTACGGCGAGCTCGCGTACCGTCTGAGGGCGCTCTACGGCATCAAAAACTTTACCGGCAGACGGATTGTCGCGCTCGGCGGTTGCTCGGGCTGGTGCTGTCCGAAATCGCCCGATGTTTCCCGTGAGAAATTCGGCATAAACATCATCACGGTCTCCTACGATGAATTAGGGGAGCGGATCAAGGCGGCCCGCGCGGACAGGAACCGTGTCTCCGGAGCGGAAAAGAACGCCGTCACCTACCTCTCCATGCCCGGAACATCCCTCCAAACCGACCGTCAGTTTGTGGTCAACTGCTTTCTCCTCCACAGCATATTCAGGGACCTCCTGGCCGCGAACAAGGCCGATGCGTTCACCATCATGGACTGCATGTCCACAGTGATTCCCATGGCGGAGACCACCGCCTGCCTGACCCTGAGCCTGCTCAACGACGAGGGAATCCCGACATTCTGCGAGTCCGATTTCAATGTCATTCCTTCGGGGATTCTCCTGAACGCCATCTCCGGCAGGCCGGTTTTCCTGAACGATCCCACATTCCCGCACAACGGCATGGTGACCTGCGCGCACTGCACCGCCCCGCGGCGCATGGACGGGAAACGGTACGCCGCGGCGAAGATTGTGACGCACTTCGAGTCCGATTACGGCGCCGCGCCGAAGGTCGAGCTGCCGATCGGCACTGATGTTACGATGATCTGCCCCGACTCCGGCCAGAAGGAGTGGCTCGGTTTCAGGGGCACGATCGCCGGTAACCCGTTCTACGACATCTGCCGTTCTCAGTACGACATCGAAATCGGGGGAGACTGGAAGAAGCTGCTCCGTGATCACCGCGGCTTTCACTGGATGATGGCATGCGGCGACTACACCCGTGAGATGGAATACGCCTGCCCGAAAATCGGCGTCCGGTGGGTCAATGTTTCGGAGGGATGAAAAGGGGGGGATGGGTTTGATACGGGCATGTTACGTTCATGTGAATGACGGGTTTTGATTTTCAGATAATCCGATGTAAGGAGGCATCAGGTGAGGCAATTACGTATCGTTTTCATTGTGAATTTCATCGTATTGGCATGTACACTCTCTCCGGTTTTTTCCGAAGACGCCGTCACCCCCGGAAAATTCATCGTCGAACCGCCGACACTGCTGTGCGCCGGTTTCGAATGGCAGGTGAACGGCGACGATAACCGTAACGCCACGGTGGATGTGACATTCCGTAAAAAGGGCGATACCGCATGGAAAAACGCGCTCCCGCTTCTCCACATCGGCGGCGAGCACATCGTTCACGAGGTGGTCGCACTGGACTATACCGCGCCGAACATGTTCGCGGGAAGCATCTTCGAGCTCACTCCGGGAACCGAATACGAATGCCGGTTCGAAATGAAGGACCCCGACGGGATCAGGGGTGATGCGGTGAGTACGGTCACGGTGAAAACACGGCAGGAACCGAAGGTTCAAGAGGAAGGCCGTGTGCTCCATGTCTATCCGCCCGATTACAAGGGACAGAAAGAGGAGCCGTCATTCACAGGTCTTATGCATGCCTATTACGGCCCCGGACGGAGTCTCTGGGGGTCCGGCGGGGAACATGGCGCCCGGCCCGGCGACATCATCCTCATCCATGCCGGCGTCTACAAATCGGATCGCCTGACGTACTACGAACCCCTGTGGATGCATTTCCACGGAACATACGCGCTCACGAAAAGCGGCACACCCGACAAACCCATTGTCATTCGCGGTGCGGGTGACGGCGAGGCGATATTCGACGGCGACGGTGTTTACCGTTTGTTCGATGTCATTTATGCCGATTACACCCATATCGAGGGTATCACCATCAGGAATTGTGATGTGGCAATCATGGCCGGACTCAAATTCGCCCACGGATGCCAGGAGCTCGTTGTCCGCAATTGCCGCATGGTGGATGTAGGCTGCGGCATCAACGCCCAGTACGGCGGCAGTCGTAATTTCTATATTGCCGACAATGTGATACTCGGCAGGAAAATCAACCTCCCGGGATGGACGGAAAAATGGGCCGATGAATCCCTCCGTGCTCCGCTTGTCTCATTTATCGGTGTCGATGTAAACGGCAGCGGTCATGTGGTCTGTAACAATTATCTCGCGTACTTCCACGATGGCATCGACATAACGGAGCAGGGTCCGACGGAGCGTGAGGACTGGAAAGTGTGCTCCATCGATTTCTACAACAACGATCTGTACATGATGTCGGACAATTTGATCGAAGCTGACTGCGGCTCGCACAACATCCGCGTTTTCAGAAACCGTGGATTCAACGTAGGGGCCGGCGCCCTGTCCGCGCAGCCGATCTACGGTGGCCCCTGTTACTTCATCCGCAACATTGTCTACCATGCGCCGCGTGGAGGAGCGTTCAAATATAATATCTATCCCATCGGCGTGCTCACCTACCACAACACCCTCTGCTCCGAGTGGGCGGGATCGCCCCCGTTCCAGAACACCCACCTGCGCAACAATCTTTTTCTCGGCACCGATACGCCCAAACGACCAATCCTGAATGTGAGCACCTACACGAGCAGTACGACATTCGACTACGACGGCTACCGGCTGAACCGCAATTCCGATGTACAGTTCATGTGGCGTTCTCCGGCCGGTGGTAAACGATTCGATTACGACCTGAAGGAGCCGCTCGGCGGTTCGTTCGCCACGCTCGACGAATTTTTCAGGGTGACAGGCCGTGAGGAGCACGGGGTGATCGTGGATTACGATATCTTCAGGAAGGTGACCCGTCCCGATCCGGAGAAAACCAATACGATCTACGATCCAAAGGATTTCGATTTCCGTCTTGTTCCCGGTTCGAAGGCAGTCGATTCAGGCTGTGTGCTCCCCAACATCAACGACGGCTATTCCGGGAAGGCCCCCGACCTCGGCGCATATGAGATCGGCGACCCGGAGGTTGTATACGGGCCGAGGACACGGAAGTAAAGACGGGTGGAAGGAAGAAGTAATACTTGCATAACCCGGCTCCTTTATTCTTCTGCTCCGAAGCATGTGTGGCGACTATGCCCGAGGGATGTAATATGCATGCTAAAAAATCGGTTTAAAGTGGGTAAATATTTTGGAGGGGTTAGGCAGAGGGGGGTAGGGAAGGGATCACGAGTGAATGACGAACTGCGAGCTCGAAAGGACACGGATACATACTGGCAAATTGATGACTATGTGCATTGTATTTGCATCCCAGTAGGAAATGATAATATTGGTCAATTGATGATTTTTAATGTGTACAATAAGGGTGCGATGTAAGTGATTACGCAAACTGGTTATAAAGAAACGATTTTATTTCTTGGTTAAGCTTGAGATATTTAGTGTTTTCATGCTTTGAACAACTTTTTATGAGGTATAAAAAATTAAATTGAAACACAGCCCTAAGGGTCACTTGAACCATTTTTTATGTTTTCTTTTTTTTGCTTTTCAACGGATTGAATTTGCATAATCTCGATTTCTCCTTTTTTTCTACGCTTTTTTCTACGCTGAATTTCACTTAAAAACAACATTGAAGCTAAAACGGTCGTTATTGAAAATAATGTAGGTAAAATTATAAAAGATTTTTCTTGAAATATAGATAATTTTGTGGAGGTATTTTTTAAATATGTTGTTGTTAACACTATTAAGATAGTCATCATCGCTGATAATATACCGAACATGATGCTTACAAGTTGAACCGACCGTTCCCTACTTTCAATTAAAATTGAAGAGGATGTTTTGATGTCCTGCTCTAATTTCTCTTTCTTTGTTATTTTTTCATTTTCAAATTCATTCAAATCTGCCAAACGATTGCAATAATCTTCTTTGGTTTTTGCAGATATAAAACTTGAATCCATTACTTCTTTTATTAACTCTTGAGCAATTTCTCTAATACTATAAATATCTTTTTTATCAACAAAGTATTTTCTGGCTGTTGAATTTCTTAATGATTCTATTATCTCTGGAGTAGGCACAATATTCTCAGAAATACCAGGTCTAATCGAATAAATAATTTCACGATTTGCTGAAAATACTTTTTGAATATATTCTTTATTTTCTCTTTTTGATAGGACTGAACGTGAAATAATAGTTACAACCAGCCCACTTAATATTCCACCACCAATGCCAATTATCCAGGGATTATTAACAATGTCCATATTTTATTCTTTTTAATAATAGTGCACCTTAAATAACCAAGCTAAGCCACTATGTTAAACCGTAGTTGAAGCGCATTGATAGGGGCAACCTAAAAGTTTATGTAACGCTCAAGCAATAAAGGTTCTTTTTCACCTTCTATATACACACGAGCTAAACATAGCATCGGCCCATAAGCAGATACTTCTAGCCTGAAAGAATCGCATTGGTTTGTTTTTATCATGGGGTGCTTAAAAAACTTTGGTCCTAATTGATACTCCACTTTATCAATAATCCCTTTTGATAACGGACCTTCTCCATGTTGTTGAAGCCAAATCACAATATCCGCTACTTGTCCCGGGGTAATAGAAGGTCGCCAACTATGAACAAGAAATAATCCCTTTTTTTCCTCATATGATTTTTTTCTTTTTTTCTCAAGATCGTCTTCGCCAATGCGAATGTCCCTTACCGTTGTCACTTTTATTGGTTCTGAAACATTTACATTGATTTTACCAGCAACAGAAACATTTTCTGGGACAAAATTTTTGAAAGTCTCTTCTTGTCTCTTCAACCACTCTGAATAGAACGGATCATCTTGGAGCTCTTTTCTGAAAACAGTC
Source organism: bacterium (assembly GCA_021372535.1). Classification (NCBI taxonomy): domain Bacteria; species bacterium. The sequence goes on along the minus strand of JAJFUH010000228.1, from coordinate 1,490 downwards.
TGCATCAAAAAAACACCGGTAAGAAATAAAGGCACAAAAATAATGGCAGAAATCACTAAAGTTGAAGCTATCCAAGTAGGGCTATTTATTTTTGCCGCGGCTGTAAGAAAAGTAGTATCAATGAGCAAAAGCGCTATGAACCAAACAGCCATTAACTGAATTGGTCTAGTAATTTTATGAGCTTCTATTTTATGAGTTTCCATAAGTAATGCCCTAATCGTTAATTCTATCCTTCTTCATAATGCCCATTATAACATTTTTTTATTGAATTACAAGTAAATAATAAACTATTTTCACAATAAATCTATTCTTTATGATACCTCCAATAAAGACAAATACCCGGAACCCGGATTACCGGGATTGAAGGGATTACCCGGATTTTTTTAAATCGTGGTCATCCTGTAAATCATGAAAATCCCGGTTCAAAGTTTTTTGGGGGAGGTGCGGGAGGCAGATGAGTTAATGCCGCATAGGGATTCATCTAAAGACAAAAACCTGGAACCTGGATTGCCGGGATTAAGGGATTACCCGGATTTTTTTAATCGCGGTCATCCTGCTAATCGTGAAAATCATGGTTCAAAGTTTTTGGGGGAAGTGCGGGAGGCAGATGAGTTAATGCCGCATAGGGATTCATCTAAGGACAAAAACCCGGAACCCGGATTGCCTGGATTAATGGATTACCCTGATTTATAATCGCGGTCATCCTGCTAATCGTGAAAATCCCGGTTCAAAGTTTTTTGGGGGAGGTGCGGGAGGCAGATGTGTGATGCCGCATAGGGATTCATCTAAGGACAAATACCCGGAACCCGGATTACCGGGATGAAAGGGATTACCCGGATTTTTTAATCGTGGTCATCCTTCTAATCATGAAAATCCCGGTTCAAGTTTTTTGGGGGATTGCCGGGAGGCAGATGTGTTGATGCCGCATAGGGATTCATCTAAGGACAAAACCCGGAACCCGGATTACCGGGATTGAAGGGATTACCCGGATTTTTTAATCGTGGTCATCCTGCTAATCATGAAAATCCCGGTTCAAAGTTTTTTTGGGGGAAGTGCGGGTGGAAAATGTGTTGATGCCGCATAGGGATTCATCTAAGGACAAAAACCCGGAACCCGGATTACCGGGATTGAAGGGATTACCCGGATTTTTAATCATGGTCATCCTGCTAATCGTGAAAATCCCGGTTCAAAGCTTTTTTGGGGAGGTGAGGGAGGCAGATGAGTTGATGCCGCATAGGGATTCATCTAAGGACAAAAACCTGGAACCCGGATTACCGGGATTAAGGGATTACCCGGATTTTTTTAATCGTGGTCATCCTGCTAATCGTGAAAATCCCGGTTCAGATTTTTTGGGGGAGGTGCGGGAGGCAGATGTGTTGATGCCGCATAGGGATTCATCTAAGGACAAAAACCCGGAACCCGGATTACCGGGATTGAAGGGATTACCCGGATTTTTAATCATGGTCATCCTGCTAATCGTGAAAATCCCG
>JAJFUH010000227.1 GCA_021372535.1 bacterium | reverse complement strand
GGTTAAACAGTGACATAAGATTGTATCATGCCGAACTTGTTTCGGCATCTATTCCAAATATTAGTATCAATATTTATTCGCCGGAGCAATAAAAACAAATCCGCGTAAATCCGCGTTCTATTGAATCTTGTGAAAAGATCGGGTGCTCAGGCTTTCAGGAAAATTTTCCGGCGGTAGAGGAAATAGAGGAAAAGCCATTTTACCCCCAGTACGCAGCATGCCTGGAAGAACGGCCGGAAGCTTCCCAGGTTATCGATGAAACCGTGCACGAATACATCGGCGATATCCCCGAAATTGATCACCCGTGAGATAACATAGATTGTGATCGGATTCATTCCTATCACTACGAAGGGGAATGCCCATCGTTTGTATCCGCGGACATCGATAATCCAGTAGAAAAGCGCGAACACCAGCAGGCTCCAGCCGGCGGCAAACAGCACGTACGGGCTTGTCCAGAGAAACTTGTTGATGGGCACCGAGAGGCTCCAGACAAGGGCGAGGACAAGACACACAATACCCGCCGTAATCAGCCCGGTTACTTTCCTGTTCTTGGTAAAATCCGATTTCACCCAGTGACCGCTCAGCACACCGAGCAGGGTGGATGCTATGGCGGGGAAGGTGCCGATGATTCCGGTCGCATCTCCGAGTTTATAGTCGCCGTAGGTATAATGCCTGCCGGGGAGAAAGTTCTGGTCGAGATATACCCCGAGATTGCCGTCCGTCGTAAAATTACCCGCGCCGTATCCGGGAACGGGGACAAACTTCAGGACAGCCCAGTAAACGATGAGTATGGCGCCTGTCCACATCGCCTGACCCTTGATTTTCGTGTTCATGACGATCATCGCGGTAAAGAAATAACAGAGCGCGATACGTTGCAGCACGCCGCCGTACCGCAGCTGGCTTAAGTTGAAGTCGAAAAGATCGTAGTATATGAGCCCCAGAATGTAAATCGTAAGGGTTCGCTGGATAATATGCATATAGAGGTCTCTGCGCGAGTCTCCTCGGTCGAGACGTCTGGTGAGTGAAAACGGCATGCTCGCGCCGGCAAGGAACAGGAACAGCGGGAAGATGAGGTCCTCGAACCGGAATCCGGTCCATGATGCATGTTCGAGCTGTTTTGCAAGCGCCCCGGAAACGGGATTGTGGAACATTTTAAAGAGAGCCGAGAATACCTCTCCGCCGCCGATAATCCAGAACATGTCGAATCCCCTGAGTGCATCGATGGATACAACCCGTTCCTTCTTTATCGCCCCTGTGATAGACTCCATCTTTCAATCCTTTATACATAAAGCTTTCGTGTAATTTTTGCCGATATTTTCTTATCGTCCTGATAAACACTAAAAGTCTTGTGAAAAACACCACATGTCCTGATATAGGCTGTCAGGGGTCGGCACGAAGTGCCGATTTACATGGTGGCGACCCCCAAAAATCCACACTGAAATGTACAGTAACACATTGATTATAAAGAGAATATAGACTCTGGAACCCGGTGAAAAACAATCCCGTTGAAAAGCCCCGCGGTCACAACCGGTTTTCGGAAAAAGAATGGGTGCTGTCCGAACGAGCCGCAGGCTCGAGAGTTCACACATTCCCGAAAAACGGGCAGTGACCGGGGAAACAGGCTTTTCACGGGCGCCTTTTCCTTTGGATACTTTCCTTTGGGCGCGCAAAGGAAAGTATCAGATTATTAAAAGTGTTCTTGAAAAAATGGGGGTTGCCGGCGATTTACATGCCCTTGACAGCAACACAACAATAAATTTTTCCATCGGGCTCGTGAAAATGACACTTTTTCACAGCCCTCCTCATTGTACAAACTAATTTACGGTTGGGCAACTGTCAAATGCGGAGCAAGAAAAAATTCTTGACAAATGAACTGAAAAATCATATCGTATCGGATATTGAAATGATATCAATATGATATCATATGGTTTTTTTGAATGATGGTCGCAGAATGCACAAAAGGAGGCTTTCCATGGTTACGGAAAAAGTGAAGGTGCAGCACAATGGCGGGGCTGTTTTTTTCCTGTTTATCATTCTCCTGCTCTGTTCCGTGGCGGGGATTGTTTTCATACGGAATACGGGATTGACCGTATTTTTGAGCCTGTTTATCGGCTTTATGCTTTTCATGCTAATCGGTTTTTTTACCATAGAGCCGAACGAAGCTGCTGTGCTGCTTTTATTTGGTAAATACAAGGGTACGGAAAAAGAAATGGGTTTACGCTGGACAAATCCTCTCTATAAACGGAAGAAACTCTCCCTCCGCGCCCGTAACTTCGATGGCGAGAGGCTGAAAGTCAACGATAAGAAGGGTAATCCGATCGAGATATCCGCCGTGGTGGTCTGGCGTGTGAGCGATACTGCAAAGGCTGTCTTCGATGTGGAGAGTTTCACCAATTACGTGGAAATTCAGGCGCTGTCCGCGCTGCGGCATCTTGCAACCACCTATCCGTACGATACGACAGAAGAGGACACTGAAAGCCTGCGATCCTCGATCGATGCGGTTTCCGAAGCCCTGAAAATCGAGATTCAGGAGCGGACGATTGCGGCCGGTGTTGAAATTATGGAGGCCCGCATCAATCACCTTTCCTACGCCCCCGAAATTGCACAGGCCATGCTCCGCCGTCAGCAGGCAGAGGCGATCATCGAGGCGCGGCAGAAAATTGTCGATGGTGCCGTCGGCATGGTGCAGATGGCCCTCGAACGTCTCAGGGAGCAGAATGTTCTCGAGCTCGACGAGGAAAGAAAAGCAAACATGGTGAGCAATCTGATGGTGGTGCTCTGTTCCGAGGAAGCGACTCAGCCGATAATAAATACCGGCTCACTCTACTAAGGTTCGGTGCATGGGAGAGAAAAAGTCGATACTGCTGCGTATGGATCCGAAGCTCTGGAACGAGTTGAACAACTGGGCGCAGGATGAGCTGCGGAGCCTGAACGGTCAGATAGAGTATATTCTCCGCGAATCGGTCCGCAGGCGCGCAAAGCGGAAATCTGTTTTAGCGGAACAGGATGATGTGTTCTGACGCATGGATATTTCCATGAAAATGGAAGGAAAGAAATATCTATCCCGGATGATTCATAAACGTATTTATACGAAGTTGCTTTCATACAATAAAAAATCATATTATCGACCCCCTTTAGTTCCCCCCTAATAGGGGGGATACGGCAAAGCCGAAGGGGGTCATTCTTTAACTTTTGATGGCGAATTGGTATTTAAAAAGTGGGAATAGACCACGGATTTTCGCGGATATGGTGGATTTTCGCCGATTATATCGATATGTAGGGGCAATTCATGAATTGCCCATATAAATCTATAATCTCTTAAACGCCAGCGCCGTGGTTATCAGAACGATGCAGGCGACCGGGTACCACCAGAAGAAGCTGATGCCGAGCGCCTGGAGACCGAGCACAGCCCCGATGGAAAGAACCGTTCCGAGAAATATCCCGTTACGGGTTCCTTTGCCCGTGAGCGCGAGAAACG
>JAJFUH010000226.1 GCA_021372535.1 bacterium | reverse complement strand
AACATTTTTTAGGACTTGACAGTGTCCCCCTTATTAAAAGAAAGGGGGATGAAGAAAGTGCCCTAAAAAGCCGCTCCCCCCTTTAAAAGGGGGGATGCCGCAGGCAGGGGGGATCACATACTATCGGAAGTGATTATCAATTCTGATTAAAAAAGTTTTTATGCTTATTAAACTGGATAACCGGATAATGTTGTTTATCCATATATAACAAGGGATTACGGGATTTGTATTTTTGTAAATATCATTATTATCCGGGTTTATGGGAGGTACCATTGTGAAGATAACACGGTTTCTGTTTTTTCTCCTTGTCGCCGTAATCACAGTCTCTCCGCTTTCCGCACAGGTCACACGACCGACGACCCGTGACGAGCAGCGGGCATGGGAGGAAAAGTACGACAAGCTCAACATTCGTCACTCGGGGAAAATGCTGACCGACACATCGGCCGATTTTCTGAAAATCCCCGATAATTACGAGGACATCGTCGATTTCGATGTGGCGAAGACGCCCCCGGTCGTCGAATTCGCGGTCATCCAGGGGCTCGAACCGGAATACCTGCCATACCATCTCGCCCGCAAGACCGGCGGCGCATGGGGAGGCTGGGGTGATGTGACAAAAGGCCCGGACAGCTGTTTTTACTTTTCCATCTCGAACCACCTCTCATACGGCGCGGAAACATATATCATCAGGTACGATCCGAAGGCAAAAACACAGAAGATTGTGCTGAGCGCGAAAATTCTCTGCGGCTGGCTGCCCGATGACTTCGCCGACGGCAAGATTCACGGCGACATCGATTTCAGCCCCGAAGGTGACACGTGGGTGCTCACCTATTTCGGCCCCGGACCGTCATCGTGGGAGTGGGATCATGTGTACAAGGGAAGCTGGCTGATTCACTACAACTGCCTCACGGGAAAATCGGAAAACCTCGGCATTCCGCTCGAAGGGGCGAGCTGGCCCTACCATAACTGCGACCACAGCCGGAATCTTCTCTTCGGTGTCGACCACACCGGCGACCAGGTCATTGTGTACGATACAAAGGAAGGGAGAATGGTCTACGGCGGTGCCCCTCCCGACAGCATACGGTGGTACGCCCGGTGCATTCTGATCGACAGGGATACCGGGAACATCTACGCGACCGATTCCGCCTCGAATGAAAAGCAGTTCGTCTGCTACAAACGCCGTAACAACGAGTTCATCCGCATGAAAGCGGCCGTTCCGGTCAACCCGAAAACGGGGAAACGCGGAGACTGCCGCGCTCACACCGAGCGGAAGGACGGGGACGGCGCTTTCTGGTGTTTCGACAACTTCGGCACAGTCTTCAAATTTTTCCCCGAACAGGACAGGACCGAGTATGTCTGCGAGAACTGGGGCAAAGAAGGCTACTATACCGCGAACGTGACCATGAGTCCCGGCGGGCGGTATTTCTATTATATTCCCGGCATCGGGTACCAGTACGGTCAGGGTACGCCCATCGTCCAGTTCGATACGAAAACGAACAGGAAAAAAGTCATCGCGTTCATCTACGACTACTACCTGAAAAAGTACGGGTACGGCGCGGTGAGACCCTACGGAATCGAGATGGACGAAAAGGGGGAGTCTCTCTTCTTTTATGCCAACGGCGGATTTGCCACGCCGGAATCGGGGTCGTGGTACAACATCGAGATGAGACGGCCGGGGATATATTATGTCCATATCCCGGAATCGGAGCGAAGGGAATAAGGGACATGCCTTTTTTATCCCGGGCTCAAAAAAAATCTCATAAAACACGGATTGACGCGGATTTGTTTTCGTACCTGACCGATGTAACATTGCCGGGGTAATTCATGAATTACCCTTGCTCGGTGTCTTCGTGGTGAAATATTTTTTTGAATAATCAGGATTGTATACATCTGTAAAAAAAACACAATTTTCAGTGTGATATATATTATTTTAAATTTGTCTAGCATGAATCACTGCACATTTAAAAGGTTAAAGGAGAGAGTCATGAAAAAAGCCGCTGTAATGTTCCTTGTTGTCATATGTGCAATGCTGACTGTTGTACCTGCAGTTACTGCGCAGCAATATCCGGCCCCGCTCGAGGGGAAAAAGATAGCCATCTTTCTCGACCCGCAGTACCAGATAGACGAGGCATGGTATACTCCCTTACGGCTCAGAGAGGCGGGCGCCGATGTAAAAATCGTGAGCCACTATCCCGTGGTAAACCGTGAGTTCCACTCCATGAAAACCGATATGACTCCCGAAGCGGCGCTCAAGACAAAGTGGGACGGATTTGTGGTCATCGGCGGCTTCAGCCCGCTCGAAATACGCGAAGACAAAAACGTGATCAGCATCATCAGGGATGTCAACAGCCGTAACGGCATGGTATCTGCCATCTGCCATGGTGTCTGCGTGCTGGTGACCGCCGACCTCCTCCGCGGGAAAAATATTACCGGTAACATCCCCCGCTCCATCGAGTTCAAAAACGCCGGAGCCATATTTCACGACACTGCTCCCCAGATCGACGGCAATATCATAACCGCCATCGGCCCGCAGGACAACGGCCCCTATCTCGATGCCATAATCAACTGGTTCAACGGCGGCGAACAGGCATCGAAAGCCCACATCAGCGATCAGTATCTCAAGGGGAAACGGATCGGAATCATCTTCGATAACCGGTATGACTATGACCAGGCTAAATACCCCATGGTAAGGCTCCGCCAGAACGGCGCCGATATCGTATACATCGCGAGCGCGGAGGGGGAATACAGCGAATACCGCGGCGGCGGAAAAATCAAGGCCGACATGCGGGCACAGGACGCCTTCATGGAGAAGTTCGACGCCATCATCCTGATAAGCCACTGGGCTGCCGACACCTATCGCAGAAATCCCGATGTGCTCCAGTTCGTATCGAGGAAGCTCAAGGAGGGTACGCTCGTCGCATCCATCAACTGGGGGCATACCGCGCTTATCTCCGCCGACATCTGCAAGGGATACAAGATCGCCACGACATGGGGAATGCAGAACGATATCAAGAACGCCGGGGGAACTCCCGTCCTCGAACCTGTCTTTCAGGACAGGAATCTCATCACCTGTGCGACTGACGAGGACATGCCGCTGCTCTACCGGTATCTTGTCGGCGCCCTGACGAAGAAGTAACACTATCAGACCATATACTAAAAAGGGGACGGTGTTTTTACCGTCCCTTTTTTTACTTGCCAGTAATCAGACCGTAATACTTGATGCGGGACTTATGGTTACTTATTTGACTCCGGCCCGCTTTCAAGCCGTTTCAGCCATTCCGACTCGCTGAAAACCCGTTCGAGAGGCCCGGCTGTCTCGATGCGGCCTTTGCAGAGCACCGCGGCATAATCGGCGAGACACCACGCCGTCTCGAAATCGTGCGTCGAAAACAGGAGCGTGCCGCCGCTGTCGATATATCCCCTCAGAAATTCCGTGACCTGTTCCATGCCGCAGCGGTCGAGCCCCGCTATCGGCTCGTCGAGCACGAGCACATCGGGATTCATGGCAAGAACCCCCGCCAGAGCGGCGCGGCGTTTTTCACCGCCCGAGAGAAACTCCGGGTCGCGGCTGCCATAGATCGAAGGATCGAGGCCGACCGATTCGAGCGCCCGGTCTACCACAGCGGGGAGCTCTTCCTCCGCAATTCCCGTATTCCGGGGACCGAAAGCCACATAGGAACCGACGGTATCGCCGAACATCTGATCCTCGGGGAACTGGAACGCCATCGCGCGAAGGGGATTGCCATCGGGACAAACGCTCCCGCCCGTGGGAGCGATCACTCCCGCAGCGATTTCGAGAAGCGTCGATTTACCCGAGCCGGAAGGGCCGAGCAGCACCGTTGCCGTTCCGGCGGGAAGGTTCATGGTGATCCCGTGGAGCGCCGTACTCTCCGAGGGGCTTCCCCTGTCATAGGTGTACGTGATGCTTTGCAGGCTCATGATGGTGCGGGAAGACCGGTCTTCCGGTCTTCTTTCCGTGGTTCCGCCTGGAAGAACGCTTCCGCCGTTTTCACTGAATCCTTCCTGTGCTTCGCCGTGCATGCCGCAGAGACTGCATGTTCTGAACCGGCCAGCCAGACCGCGGGCTTCGCCGGGAGAGCCGTCCATGCAGATGCCCGATTCATCGAGGATAATCACACGGTCGGCAGACAGCGCCTCCTCGAAAAACGGTGTTATATGAATGACAGTCGAGCCGCCGGCTGCGGTTTCGTGGATGGTACGAAGCAGGCGCGCACGGTTCCAGGGATCGAGCAGGGATGTGGGTTCGTCGAGTATGAGATGGGCGGGCTCCATGACCATGACCGCGGCAAGCGCACACCGCTGTTTCTCGCCCCCGGAGAGGTTCGAGGGGTTCGCGTGACGGTAGTGTACAAGGTCGAATTTCGTGAGGGCTTCGTCAACACGGCGCGCCATTTCGTCCGGCGGGACACCCATGTTTTCGAGTCCGAATGCAAGCTCACGTTCCACCGTCGTGGCGACAATGGTATTATCGGGATTCTGGAAAACGAGGCCGACACGCTTCATGATCTCGAACCGCGAGGATTCGCTGTCGGGCGAGAAACCATCCACGGTCACAGTTCCCGAGGACGGGCGAAGGAGACCCTTGAGGATGAGCGCGAGCGTCGATTTGCCCGAGCCGTTCGGCCCCAAAACAGCCACATGGGTTCCGGGGAGAATGCTGAAACCGATGGAATTCAACACCGGACTTTGCCCCGGATACGCGAATGTGAGGTCGGTAACGGTAATCATACTGCCTGAGAATGCGCGGGTTCCGGTTTACGGGGCATCATGACGGAAAACCCGTCACAGAAACCATCCGCTCCGGGTCTGGTGTCAGCGGTCATCTTCTTTTTCCTGCGTACTGTCATCTCTCCGGTACCGGCGCTCCATGCTCTCCCTGTTATAGCGCCTGGAGGGCGGCTGAACGGGGCTGTAACGGTAAAAACGGCCGACAAGCCCCGGCGAGCGGTACATCACATAGGGCGAATAGTAGTAATAAGAGCTGTAATACGGGTAGTAATAATCATACGGGTGCAGATAGCCATAACCATAATAATCCCAGTTATTCACCCAGTTATCGAACGGTCCCGTGGAGTATTCCCACCCGTACGGTTCCGGCCGGGCGCCGGTTTCGATCATGGTTTCGATTATTTCCTCGTTTACCCCTGCTTCCGTGAGTTTCACGATTTCGTCGGAGGTCAGCCTGAATCTCGAATGAGTCGCTCCGATCTGGCTGATAATAACGTCTTTACCGACACCGGCCTGGGACATCTTCACTATCTCCTCAAGGGTAACCGCACGCTCATTCACAATCTGAAACGACGAACATCCCGTCAGGAAAACGATGACAACGCTCAGAGCCGGAATCAGGAAGAAACGGCCTGCTGCTGACATGGTGATCACCTCGCTTGTACTGGCACCGGATATTCCGGTAACTTTCGCTTTCCGAACCATCTGATGTTAAGACATTTCATCAGCACCGAGAGTTTCGGATGCGTTCATAGAGAGTCTGATAAGAAACGGCGGATTTTTTCCAGGAAAAATCGGCGGTCATCGCCCGCTTTACCGTCTCCTGCCACCGCTGGCGTCCCGGGGAGCGGAACATGCGCACCGCTCTCGATACCGCGTCGACGAGCGCGTCGGAAGAGTAATTTCCGAACGAAAAGCCGGTACCGCTGCCCGGATACCTGTCCTCATCGATGACCGTGTCGGCGAGACCTCCAGTCGCGCGCACCACCGGCAGGGTACCGTACCGCATGGCGATAAGCTGTCCGAGCCCGCACGGCTCGTATCTGCTCGGCATGAGAAACGCATCCGCTCCGGCATATATGAGGTGCGCAAGGCTGTTGTCGAACATCAGCGCAATATGGATGTGACGGGGATACCGCTCGGTAAGCCGTATCATCGTTTCCTGATGGTCTTTCGTTCCCGTGCCGAGTATCACGAGCCGGATGTTGAAATTCATGAGTTTCCCCACCGAGGATTCAAGGATATCGAATCCCTTCTGGTCGTCGAGCCGTGAGATCATGGCAACAACCGGGACTGTTTTCCCGGCTTTAAGACCGCATGCCCTGAGCAGACCGTCGCGGCAGATTTCTTTCCCCGAAAGATTTTCCGGGCTGTACCGTGCGGGAATACCCGCATCGGTGGAAGGATTCCATACCTCGTAATCGATGCCGTTGACGATGCCGTACAGATCGTGTTTCCGGGAAGTGAACAGACCGTCGAGACCGAATCCGAGCTCCCTGCCGGTAATCTCGTCCGCATAGGTTTCGCTGACTGTCGATACCGCATCGGCATAGACTATCCCGCCCTTGATAAACGAAACCTTGTTATAAAATTCGAGCTTTGTCCAGTGGTATTCAACAGGCGGGATTCCGCTTTGAGCGAAGACATCGTAAGGGAAAAGTCCCTGGTAGCCGAGGTTGTGGATGGTGAACAGCGAGCCGGTATTCCCGAAAAACGGGTCGTTGCGGTACACGGTTTTAAGATATGCAATGACCAGACCCGCCTGCCAGTCGTGGGCATGGATGATGTCCGGCCGTATCCGGAGGTGTTTCATGGCTTCGATCACTGCCCGCGAGAAGAAGATGAAACGCCCGCCGTTGTCGCCGTAATCGCCGTTTTCATCGCCATAGAGTCCTGCCCGGTTGAAATATTCGTCGTTTTCGAGGAGGTGGACGGCGACCCTGTTATACTTCGCAGTGGAAATACCGAGCGGCATGTGACGGTTTCCCACCGGTATGACCGGGGTTCCCGCATGTCTGCGGAAGGAATACTTCGATTTATCGATGACGCGGTATCCCGGCAGCATGACATGGACATCGTGCCCCAAATCCGCAAGCCCGGAAGGAAGGGCGCCGATCACATCGGCAAGACCGCCGGTCTTGCAGAAGGGCACCATCTCGGATGCTGCGAACACTATGGTCATATATGGCTCCTGTCGGCACACACATGCGATACATTTGTCAGACCGTCATATACTGCCGATTCCCTCTTCTTTTCGCATCTCTCCGGTGTATTCATTCATCTCGTACCGGATGGACGAGTGTTCTTTCACTGTCATGCGGGATCGAAACGATGCTGAACGCCGGGCTGCGGGACAGGTGCTTCGAGCCGAACACGGCAACGAGAAATATCACTGTGGCGATTTCCAGACAGACGAGGAGCGAAAACGGATTGGCGAGCTTGTACGGTTCCGCTGTCAGGAATTTCCCGAATGTGCTCATTGACGCGTTGAACAGCGCAACGATCAGCACACTCCCGCCGGAGCTGTTGAACAGCCACGTTCCGATAACCGCTATGGCTATGATGTGCGACACATAAGAAGTTACGTAAATTGCCGTTCCCCGGTAAGCCCACGAATTATACAGGTACGGCAGATGCCAGAAGGACTGGAACAGGCCAAGAACGATACCCGCTTTAAGGGCGCCTGTCCGGGCGAGGAGTTTCGGCAGGGCAAATCCGCACCAGCCGATCTGCTGCTGTCCGCCCCCGATGAACATGCTCGATAAAAACGTGAACGACAGGACGGGAGTATAACGCATCCATGTATTGTCAAAACCGAGAGGCTTGTCGCGAAAATGGATGTGATACACAAGAAAAGCGGGAAGCGCAAGCGCAATGAGGTACCATTGAAACCCGACGCGCCAGTGCAGAACCCGGTCGGCGAGTTTCCGTATTCCGTCAATCCCGCCCGTAAGAAGGGATACAACGATCGCTGCGATAAGCGGGCCGAACCGGACAAGAAAGGTCAGGCCTTCGGGAATGTTCGAAAAAACGGCGATATTCACCTGGTCGCGAACAGCCATGACAGCGGGAAAAACGATAATCCACGAGAGTCCGTACGAAAGGATGACAAACGCAGCGACAGGATATCGCAAGACAAGACTTGAGCTGTGCAGCCGCATAAACGGACTCCTCCGGTTTTCACGGATGTATCGGAATCAGGATAATCGTACCACCCGTCACGTGATGAATCTCATGGCACATATCGATAAATCCCCAGTGGATTTGAAAAATACCGGTAAAAACCGGTCTGTCACGGATATTCGACCTTCGCCCACCACGCGGGATTGATATCCCTGAACAGGTTGTCGCGCTCGGAAATCTCCTTCACCGCCTCGTGATCGGCAGAGGTCAGGGTTTCGCCGTTACCTGCCTTGTTGAGGAGGGAAAGGACCTTGAGAAAGTCGGAATGATGATTCGAAAACCGCATCTCCGCATAATCGCGGGCAGACCATGTGCTGATAAGAAACTGCCAGTCCGAGCTCTCGAGGAGCACAAGCTCGCGGGCAAGGAGCTTGAGAAGCGATGCCACCGGTTCATCGGATCGCCCGCTGAATTTCTTCGCCGCATCCTCCATGAGACGCTCGTCCTCGTAGATGTGCTTCCACGTCCACTTCGTCCAGTCGTTGAGCCATATCCAGTGAAAGCCGCCCTTGCCCCACGAGCCCTCGGGAAGGGAGACCACCTCGATTGCGGGATACCGGTCACGGTACTCGCCCATAGTCGAGGCTTCGAGCTCGGGGTCCGATGCAACTTCCTTGAGAACCGAATACAGCCATCGCGGGCCTTCGAACCACCAGTGCCCGAACAACTCGGCGTCGAACGGCGCGCATATTATCGGCGGAGCACCGTCATGCATGCCTTCGGCGCGGCAGAGGTCGCGGACGAGATTCTTGAAATGGTAAGCGTTCTCGCGGATGTGTGCTTCGACCGCTTCCGGCTCGTACACGAGCTTATCGGCGAGATCGGATTTTGCCGATGTTACCCTCCAGTAACGGTGGCCGCCGGGAAAGTGTTTCTTGTGGAAATCGAGGTAGTTGCCGTCCCCGGGATAGCCGTGCTCGCCGCTCCACACCTGAAGACCGGTGTCGGGGTCACGGGTGAAAAATGTCACCGGAGCTTTACCCTCCACGCTTGCGGCGTAATACAGACGGTGGGAAGTTTTGGTCGTGTCTTCTTCTATCGGTTTGTACTGTTTCTCGAAATTCGTCCATAACTGTTTGAGAGCGCTGAACCGGTCGAGATACACACCGATTGCCGTTCCGCCCTTGAGAAGGTGCGAATCGATGATGAAGTACTCGATGCCGTTTTCGCTGAGAAACTCCTCGACGCCCTTGCGTTTTCGCGGGCCGCCGAATCCCTCGACCGGCGGAGTCCAATCGTACGACGGCCGGTAAGCGCACTCGGGAAGCCATATGCCGCGCGGTTGACGGCCATAATGCCGACGGTACGTATCGACACCGAGCTTGACCTGGGCCTGCACCGCGGTGTCTTCGCCTAAAAGCGGCAGGTAGCCGTGCGTTGCGGCGCAGGTGATGATCTCGATATGCCCGCTGTCCTGCAGCCGTTTGAACGCCCCGACAATGTTGCGGCCGAGGGTTTCCGTAAAGTAGCTCCTGATGTCACCGTAGAAGGACTCCCACATGCGGGCGATGTCGTGACGGGCGGTGTCTCCGAGCCGGTAGAACTCGCCGGCATCGATCTGGGCGGCTTCGATCTTCTGGTCGAGATAGGCAGTGAACTCATCCTTGAATGTTTCGTCGGCGAGCATCTCGGTGAGCACCGGTGTGATGCCGATGGTGATTTTCGGCGATATGCCTTCCGAAACGAGCTTCTCGAACACCTGAAGGAGGGGAAGATAGGTCTCTGCGGCAGCCTCGTTGATCCAGTCCATCCCGTGGGGCCACTTGCCGTGCATGATGACATACGGCAGATGGCTGTGCAGTACGAAAACGAGTTTTCCCTTTACCATTATTTGACCTCCATGGTTATCTCGACATCGAACAGCCCGCTGTCACCGGTTTGCAGGCTCCAGAGCGGGACGATGCAGGTGTTCTGGTAGTTGTGCTCCACGCCTCCCTCGGACTGGGAGACCGTTTCTATCGGCAGACGCCAGAGCTTTGCGGGTTTCGAGAACGTTATTTTCACGGTGAGAGGCATCCATCCGACACGCAGAGTGATTTCCGTAACGTCCGGCTCTTCGCCTTTCGATGCGAGGCAGGAATCGGCGAGCGTCCGCCCGGGAATCGTGATCCCCGAATCATCCGAGCTGCCGCTCTGGAGCCCGAAATTCATCTCGACGCCGAACAGCACATCCTGTATGGTGTTTGCGGCATGGACGGAATACGCGGCGGTAACGGACGATCCCTTTCCGGGGAGCGCGATACGTTTTTCAACCCTGACCGGAACCATACAGCCGTCAAAATGAAGCCCGCCCGACCGTGCCATGCGCACATTGGGTGACGGTTTTGCCGAAACCTCCTCTACCTCGTAGGGAAGCGCGACGAAATCGCCGTATTCGCGGTATTTTGAGTCGGCAAAGGCATCGATGGTCTCCCATGACGGAATAAAATGGTCGACAAAACTGAGACGACGGTACCAGTCATAGTGGAGATACCGGTGGATATTCTTGTCCTTAGCCTTGATGCCGTCATGGATCGAGGCGTGTTTTTCGGGGTCTTCATCCTCGATGACTGCGGGAATGAGGCTGTGGTACGCCTCCTCGCGGCGGGTCATGGTGTCGAAAAGGTTGAACGATCGCCTGTACGAGTCGAACTCGAGTCCCGCGCCGCCCTCGTGCGGAGCAAGGAACAGACAGAGGGCATTGTTCGAGAGCACCACTTCCCCATAACCATCACCGTTATAGTCGGTCACCCGGGCAGCGGGAGCGGATTTTCTCACGAGATTCTCGGCTTTGATAAGATGCTCGTATATCGCCCGGCGCAGGAAGTTGAGGTAGAGGCCGCCGAATACGCCGTGCCAGTAACCGCAGTTACACTGCCCACGGTAGAGCTCGCGTACCGCTTCGCCGTGTTCATCACGGCCACGGGCTTTCTCAACCGCTTCGCTCACGATGAGCATACGGCGGTACATGGCGTCGGTTTCAGGGTACTTGGCAATGAAATTCCGCCAGAAACCGCCGCGAATGAAGGGTTTGATCGCCTCGAAACGCTTGTCGCCCTCGAGTTCTTTCTCCGTGCTCTGAAAAACCTTCTGCGCAGCAACGGGGAGCGACCATTCGGACATCTCCTTGTACGATGCGGTCGGCAGGTAGACCGATCCGAGGGGCGGCTCAGCGCTCACATAGTCGCCGGGAAGAACGATATCGATCCAGTGTGCGTTTTCTTCGAGCGCGGTGAAAAACCGTTCGAGCCAGCCCTTTTCATACACCCATATTTTCGTGCCGGGCCAGACCCCGAATTTTTCGCCGTCATCGGCATACGTGACCGCGGTGGCTCCCTTTTCCTTCATGCTTCCGATGTAGTCGATGGTCTCCTGCGGGTCGTGAAAGGGAATGTAATACCTGAGCAGGTAATCGATCGGCAGGACACGGAGCGGAATGCCCTGGTCCTCGGTGACATACGATCCCCAGATACGGTCGTCCGGGATTCCGGCATACTGGAAGTGGGTGTTGTCGAGCGTCGTGTACAGGAGCCCCTGAGAGCCCAGAACGCTCGCGAAACCGGGTTCCCATATGCGCTCGGCAACCCAGCATCCCGCAGGTCTTTTTCCGAACCGTCGTTCCACCCACCGGTTCATCATATCGAGCTGTCCGGCCTTGTCACGGTCGGGGAGGATGGAGAGGATAGGCTCGTAAAATCCCCCGCCGATAATCTCCACCTGCCCTTTTTCGACGAGTGCGGCAAGACGGTCGAGATAGCCGGGCATCTGTTCCTCGAACCATTCGAGGAGCGGACCGGTGGTATGGATGCCGACCCTGATGCCCGGATGGCGTTCGAGGACATCGAGGAACGGCGCGTATGCATCCTCGGCCGCATCTTTGAACACCCAGTCGAAATTACCCACCGGCTGGTGATTGTGCAGGATAATGATAAACTTGATTTTTTCCATGATCGGTTCCCTGAAAGTGTGGGATATAGTTGCGTTCACAACTCAAAAATAAGGCATAAGGTACAAGGCACAAGGCACAAGGGAAAAAAATAAAAATCTCTCCATTTTAAGCACAAAGGCGGGCTGTCATAAATTATTGAATCTGGTTACTCATTGAGCTTATAACCACTAATTCATTGTACGAGTATTGTCATTCCCAAGAACGAAGTGAATTGGGAATCCAGTATTAACATCACTCTGTCATGAGCATCAGATGATGGATTCCCGTTTTCACGGGAATGACACTTTAACGTGTAATTACATCTCATACGTAAGTTTTTTGCGCTGATTGAATAGCCAGATAACACAATAACATATCCGGATTTTTTTCTCCGTGTCCTCCGTGTCTCCGTGGTGATATTCTTTTCAATTTCCCTGCCTGAAAAACAGGATGACCGGATATATTTATACACAACAGATCGTTTACACCTGCCACATTTTCGACTGGAATTCCTCGTCCGGAACGACAAAGGATATCTGGCCGACCCTGGGCCAGCGTTCGCGCTCGACTCCCTTTTCAAACAGCATCACGGTAAATCCGACCCGCTTCCCGCTTTTGATCCCGAGATCGGCGTATGCAATTCCCACCTCGGCGACCTTGTCCACCGCAACATCGCTCCGGCGGGCGCGGCGAATCCATCTTTCCTGGGATTCGCGGAAAAGAGTGTAGTTGTCGGGTTCGTCGAGTTCGAAGTCGATGCGGAATTTCTCGTCACCCGTTATGACGACCGACATCGACCAGTCCGCCAGGTTCAACGGCTCCTCGCGCTTGACAAAATCGAGCCGCAGGTAGAGCGAGTCCAGGTCGAAACCGTAGTAGATGTCCGTGACGAGCGATTCGCCGCCGCTCATGGCGCCTCCGGGCCCGGTTGTGGGCAGCCAGCCCGCCGAAAGCCATTCGTAAAACGTCGTCGCCCTGCCGTCGATCACCGGGGTCACGAAACCGGTGGGTTCAACGTCGGTGCGGATAACCTGCTTCTTAATTATCGGCTCGGTTATTTCCTGCGGCGACTCGATGCCGAGAATGTCATACACCCGTTCGAGATGCGCCCTGAACAGACGGTCGAATTCGGGATCGTTGGGCGATGTGTGATCCTCGCCGTACCACCAGAACCAGTCGGAACCCTCGGCGCGGAAAATCTCGAGCCATGCCTCGTTCCGTTTTTCTTCGTCGAGCGCCTTTCCCTTCGCGGTGAGAAGCTCGCGCGTATTCCTGAGCGCATCCCAGCCGTCCACTTCCTCCTGGTCGCCGATCCATGTATCGAAATTACCGTTTATCCACGAGCCGGGGAAAATCGACTTGATGGACGATTGCGGCGGAAATTTTTTGAGAAAATTCGAGAATGAAATCGGTTTCAGGGCCTTTTCAGCAATGATCTGCTCATAGAGCTTCGAGAGGAACTCCTGGCCGCTGTTGGGATAGGTCTCCCATGCATTTTCGCCATCGAGGATAATGCTCACACACCGCGGAGAACCATCGGCTGAAGCGGCGATGGCCTTCAGCTGCCCCACAAAATCATCGACCGCGACCTGCGCCGGGTTACGGGCGTACACAAAACCGATCTGGTCCGACAGGTGATGATCTCTGAAGAACACCGAAACACCGTGCGCCTCCCAGGGATGGTACAGGTCTTTCCCCCGGTTGAAATTCTTGACCGATTTAGCCAGGATATTCTCGTCGGTCGCAACCCACCGTATGCCAGATTTACTGACGATATCGAGGGCATCGGGGCTCACCGAACCCTCGCTCGGCCACATCCCCTCGGGCTTTCTTCCGAAAATCTTTTCAAAATAATCGAGCGCCATGTCAACCTGACGGGCGGCGTCCTGGGGGAAAGAAAACCGCTGCTGCGGAAGACGGCATCCCGGCATGCCCTCACGGGCTATGGTCGTATCGCAGAGCAGCGGGAGTATGGGGTGATAGAACGGGCTCGCGGTAATGTCGATGGCTTTCGCGTCCCACAGCTCACGGTAGAGGACAGTGAGCCTGGCGATGGTTTCCACCTGTTTTTTGAGAACGAGGTCACGCTCCTCGATGGTAAAGAATCTTCCTTTCCTGATGAGCTTCCTTATGTCGGCGTCTTCCTCGCGGATCGAAAAGCCGAACCAGCTCAGGTTGAAAAGCACCTGAAGATCGAGATAATCCTGCGCCGCGAACATGGTGAGCGCCTGCTGGATTTCATTTCGTGTGCCGGATATTCCCCGGTACTGGAGCAGCTCTATGTAGCGGGGCAGCGGTTTTATCATGGTCTCGTGATTCGACTGGAAAAAACGGCTGAGAATGGCCTCTTTTTCATCCGCCGTCAGATCGGAGGGATTCTTCGAGGAGAGCATGAGCTCGTAATCCGCCGCGCCTCCGGCATAATCCTCGCACTGTTCGATGAGCGCCGGAACCAGGTTGAATGTCAGCTCCATCTCGGGGTATTTCCTGGCCAGAACCGCCATGTCATAATATGCCTTGGTTGAGTGAAGACGAACCCACGGCATACTGTAATACCCCCTGATCGGATCACGGTAATTGGGCTGGTGCATGTGCCATAATATGGAAACGTACAGTTCTTTCACAAAAACTCCGTTAAGGTTCGAGTTCGCATGTTGACCTGATCTTTTAACCCGATCTATTCATTAATTACAATAGAACGCGGATTTTCGCGGATCGGGCGGATTTCCACGGATCAGTATTTTTTATATACCTTTATAAATAATAATTGTATTTCTTTTACGTATTTGCGAGAAATTTATTACCTCAATAATAACAATGTGCTATAACGTTATACCTTCTCTTACATGATCCCCCTCGGCTTCGCCGTATCCCCTTATAAAACAAAGGGGGAACCACATCATCTCCCCCCTTAGAAAGGGGGGATGCCGAAAGGCAGGGGGGATCTTTTATGAGAATAAATTACAATTCAAATTTACAAATTATTCGTTTTAATATATATCGACTTCACGGAGAAACTCCGCCGCATCCTCGGGAGGAGTGGGATTGATGTAGAATCCGGTGCCCCACTCGAATCCCGCAACCCTCGTAAGCTTCGGAATAATCTCGAAATGCCAGTGATAGTGTTCGGAAATATCCGGCCAGGGATTCCGCGGAACGTTGGAATTCGGCTCGGTGTGAAGCATCCAGTTGTACTGGGGCTCGCCGAGGGCAATCGCGAGCCGCTTGATGGTCGAATCGATGCATTCGCCGAATTCGAGCATTTCCTGCTGGGTCATCTTGATATAATCGGACATGTGCCGTTTGGGCAGAACCCAGATTTCGAACGGAAACCGCGACGCAAACGGACAGATCGAAATGAAGGAGGCGTTTTCGTACACGAGTCTCGAACCGAACCGCTTTTCCTCACGGATTATGTCGCAGAAAACGCACCGCATCTTGTATCGGTAGTATTCGAGCGAACCTTCCACTTCCTCGCGGACACGTTTCGGCACAATCGGAGTCGCGATGATCTGGGAATGCGGGTGGGAAAGCGATGCCCCGGCGCGCTCGCCCTCGTTTTTGAATACCATGACATAGAGGAGACGGATGTCCCGTTTCAGGTCGGCGATACGTTTCTGATAGGTATCGAGAAGCATGACGATGCTCTGGGTCGAACGCTTGTGGAGAAGATCGTCATGGCGGGGTGTTTCGATGATGATTTCATGGGCGCCGATGCCGCTCATTTTATCGAACATTCCCATTCCTTCACGATCGACTGTGCCCTCGATTCTCAGAGCAGGAAATTTATTGGGGACAACCCTGATGTTCCAGCCGGGAGTGTTTGCAAGGGTATCCGGGGGCCGGACCGCATAGATTTCGGGCGGAGTCATCCCCTCGTTGCCCGCGCAGAACGGACAGCTGACCGATTCACCCTTCGGCGCCGCGGGAGCGAAGTCCGTGGGCCGTTTCCCCCGCTCCGAGGCGACAATCACCCACCTGCCGATCACGGGGTCTTTTCGTAATTCTGACACTTTTCCTCCAGTCGTATATATCCGAATTGTCGTGTTATTGTGATTTCTTGGCGAGAGACTCGCGTATCCGTGTCTTGAGCTCGGTAAGGTCGGAAGACTTGACCACATAGGCGTCTGCCGCCCAGCTCATGAAATTATCCTTGTAGGAGGGATATGCCGTATTGAGTATGACCGGAAGTTTGTTGTCGATACTGAGCATCCGCCCGAGCGCCTCGAGCCCGTCCATCTCCTGCATTCCTATGTCGAGAACCACGAGATCGAAGCTGCTCTGTTTGATTTTATCAAGCGCTTCCCTGCCCGAGTTCGCCAGCTCGACCTCATATCCTTCGTCCATAAGCTCCTGCTCATACAGGAGCGCCTGATTGACTTCATCATCAACGACAAGAATTTTCTGCTTGGCCATGACCTGTACCTCCTCATATAAACGGTGCAACACTCAGGATTTCAACGGAAGCACAATACGGACGGTTGTTCCCTTGCCTTCCTTGCTTCTGATCTCGAGCCGCCCCTGGTGATTCTGAATGATACGGTTCGAGATAGCAAGCCCGAGACCGGTTCCGTTACCCCTCGTGGTGAAAAAAGGCTCGAAAATATCATTGAGATACTGTTCGGGAATACCCTTTCCGGTATCGCGGATTTCCAGTATCACTTCATTACCGCTGGCTTCGGTTATGATTTCAATCGCTCCTCCGCCCGACATCGCGTTGATTGCGTTCTGCATGACGTTGATAAACACCTGTTTGATCTGTGAGGCATCGAGCTCTGTTTCAAGATTCATCTCCGCAAGGACGAGTGTAACGACAATATTGTTTGTAACGAGGTCGCCTTCCATCACGCCGAGCGCTTCCTTGACCAGCGTATTGAGATCGTTGGATGTTTTTTTCGGAATACTCGGTTTGGAAAAATTGAGCACATTGGTGAGTATGCTCTCCAGGCGTTTTACCTCGTCGACGATGATCTGTGCGTTTCGAATGGTTCGATCCCGGTCTTCGTATTTCTTTGGTATGGAATTGGCAAATCCCCCGATGGTGGCAAGGGGATTCCTGATTTCATGGGCAAGACGGGCGCTGACCTCGCCGATCGCGGCTAATTTTTCATTACGGACAAGCATGTCATGGGTCTTTTCGAGCTCGATGTACGCTTCCCGGAGCTCTTTAACCTTCGCCTCAAGATCGCGCAGAATCCGGGCATTTTCGATTGCGACTCCCGCATGGGATGCGAACATGGTGAGCACTTCGATCGCCTCGGGGAGAATCGGTCTCCCGGAATAAGCGTTATCGGCAAGCAGCACGCCTATCACCTGATTTTTCGCAATGAGCGGCACCGTCATGAATTCATTGCTGATGATCAGCCGTTTCATGCCCTCGTCAATGAGCGGATTCTGCCAGGCATTGACGACATGAAAATAACTCCCCGTGGTAACAGTCTCGGTCAGAATGTTTTTTGTCTGCGCCAGATTGAATACAATGCTTTCAACGAGGTTCTGCAGCCCGCTCCTTACAATATGACCCTTGTGAATATTGAGCAGATACTCTTCGAGGGTAAACTGTTTGCTGCTCAATTCGGCCCAGATTCTGTAAGCTTCCTCATGCGAAGTCGGTCCGACACCCATGTACCCGCGAATCTCCTCATGTTTCTCGTCGGTGAGAAAAATAAACGCCCTGTTGAATCCCATGGCAAATCCCGCTGTGACGCAGGTCAGGATGAGATGGAGGAGTTTGTCGCGGTCGAGAACACCCTGCATGGCGATGGATATTTCCCTGAGAAGCGAAAGCTGGTAAGCTTTTTTCGTATTCTCGGTGACATCCTGTATGATGATCGTGACCTTGGGGGACTGGTCTGTTCTGACGCGGACGAAGGTAAAATTCAATACCTTGTCGCCATGACTCGGCGATGTATGCCGTATATTGGTATGAGTTATGGTGATGCCTTCTTCGAGCGTCCGCTTCAGGTCTCCGGTCAGGTTGATCGCCTGGGACAAATCCCAGGAAAAAACATGTTCGATGTGCTGATTGAGAAACTCATCCTGATTCCGTCCCCCGATTTCACAGAACGTCTGGTTTACATATTCGATTAACAGGTCGTTATTCAGAATGAGGATCGAAACCGGGAGCGAATCATTGACAGCAGCCCTGAGATCATAGGCATCCATCAGGTCGCGGGAGAGTTTCATTTTTTTGAACGTCAGGGATATCTGGTCGGCGAGGGTTTCGAGCACCATGACATCATACCGTGTGAAGGCGTCCTTTCTCTTGTCTTCCACATGGAGAACGCCGAAAACCTTATTCTCGAATATAATCGGCACGGCCAGTTCGGACTGAATGGTATCCTCAAAGGAAAATCCCTGTTTGCGCCTCGGTTCATTTTTCACATTGCCGGAATTGAGGCTCTGACGGTTCTGTGCGACCCAGCCGGTTATTCCCTCCCCCATTTTCAGGGTATAACCCACAACAAGGTCTTCGCCGAATCCCCCGGCGAAAGCCTTCAATACGATCGTGTTCGTTACATCGTCAACAATGAATATATTCACATTGAAAATGGTGAGTTTTTCCTGAATTTTCCGCGCAATAACCCATAACAGCTCATCACTCTGTTCGGTAAGGAGTGTCTGACGGGTAATTTCATTGATGATTTCAAGGTACGATACTCTTTTTTCCTTTTCGGTAACTTCCCTTCTGAGCGTACACACTTCATAAATATTATTGATGAGAACTGTCAGCTCATCACCGTTGAACGGCTTTTTCAGATAAGCGCATACATCGCCGCCTATCTCGCTGAAAACCTTCTTTTCATTTTTATCGTCGCCATAAACAACTATACGGGCATGAATTCCCGATTCCGCGATCGTTTTCAGGATTTCGAGCCATCGCTTGTCCGAATCCGTTATATCAACGATCAGGCTATCCGAATTAAAGGCCTGAAGAGTATCGGAATTCATGGCATCAATGTCTGAAACCTGAACGGAATGGCCCAGGCTCTCGATATGGTTTTTTATCGTCCCGTTAAATGCGCTGTCCGAACCTATGACGAGGAACCGAAGTTCACCCACTGTTTATCCCTCTCTGATTCCCGCGCAAAACCGCCCTGAAGCAGGAATGATTCATTCCACGGTTATTATGCACCAGGCATGGCAATATACCTTTGTTCTCCGGTAAAACCTTGCCTCTCCACGAAATATACAGGAGAAGTGCAGAGAGTGCAATCACCGTTTCACGAAAACACTTGACCGGTCAAAACAACAGATAATATACTATAAAGGGTGAAGAATGTGAATAACTAAGAGGGCTGTGAAAAAGTATATTTTTCACGAGCCCCATGACGAAATGTGTTGTTTCGGTGCTGTCAAGGGCGTGTAAGCTTGTCCCCGAATCATTAATCGGGGATCGGCACTTCGTGCCGACCCTTGACAGCTTATATCCGCACTTTCAGACTTTATCACAAGACTTCTAAGAGGACAGCGGGTATGAATAAAAATCTGAAAATCGCACTCTGGATCATCGCCGGTCTTGCCGGAGTCTTTATAATCGTCATTATTCTGGCAATTCTGCTGTTCCCCGGGGAACGGATCAGAGCCATCGTTGAAAAAGAAGCGTCATCCGCCCTGAAAATGCCGGTTACTGTCGGCTCTGTCGGCCTGTCATTCGCGGGGATGCCGGCAGTCAGGGTATCCGATTTCACCGTCGGCGCAGTCAGCGGGGGAGAGCCTCAGCTTTTTACGGTCAAAACGGTTAAAGCACGGATAAATATCTTTGCCCTCCTGAAAAAGAACATCGAAATAACCTCCGTAACCATCGACGAACCGGCGGTTACGCTCATTACCCGGAAGGACGGCTCTTCAAACCTGCCGTCATCTTCCCAAAAAGCCGAACCGACGCCCGCAGGCCCTCCATCGCTGCCGTTTCCCATAAGCATGAAGTCGCTGTCTCTCCATGACGGCGCCATCACGGTCGACAACCGTAAGGCCGGTACCCTGCTGTCGGTCAAAGACCTCTCTTACCAGCTCTCGGTCGATGTTTCCGGAGACCTGAAAAATCTCCGGGCGGACGGCGCTCTTAAAGCGGGGGACATCGCGTTCGGCACCGGAGCATCCGGGAATCCCCCCCTCATTGAGGGGCTCGGTATAAGCTTGGTTCATATAGTGACCGGCGACCTGACCACGGGGAACCTGTCGCTCACGAAGGGTGACATGGTAATCGGCGATATGCCGATAACTCTTACGGCGAACGTTACCGGCTGGACCAGAGTCTCGTTCTCGCTGTCCACGGGGACACACGAAGCGGAAAAGATGCTCGCGCTCATCCCGAAAGCGGTGTTCCCGGAGAAAGACAAGGTGACCGCACGCGGAACGTATGCGCTTTCGGTCAAAGGTCTGGTCGATACCGCCCCCGCGAAACCTGTTATCACGTTCGAGGGAAATCTCGATGTCGATTCCATGAGCCTGTCCTACAAGGGTCTGCCGAAGAGCATCGACGAAATCATGTGCCGCATCGCCTTCACCGAAAAAGACATTTTTCTCAGGGACATCAGGACACGAATAGGAGGCTCACGGTTCGCGCTCTCCGGAACGATCGCCGATTACGCCGGGAAGCCTTCGCTTGCGGTTTCGGCGGACGGCTCGGTCGATATAGGAGAGGTCGCCGATGCGCTCCCGCAGCTCGCCGGAAGCGGTCTCAAGGGCGCTGTGGAATTCAAGCTTACGGTGAAAGGGCCGCCATCGGACCCGAAATCTGTCGCGATTACCGGCGGGATGAACCTCAAGGGAATCGAGGTGCGGATACCCAAGGCGCTCAATCACCCGGCGCTCATCGACGGCAAAATCACACTATCGCCGTCCTCGGTCGCAATCGACCGTATCGTCCTCAAAACGGGAGTTTCGGAACTCGCCTTTACCGGCACTGTCACCGACTATCCCGTGCTGATATGGCCGAAAAAGGGTGTGTACGCCGAATTCAGGGGAGCGGTGACCTCGGAACTCATCGACCTCGTCGACATGGTCTACATCGACAAGACCACCCCCACACCGAAACCATGGCAGATGGAGCAGGCGATCAAAAACGCCCCGATTCCTCCAAATCTCGGCGCCGAAACCTCGATCAGGCTCGGAAAGGTGACCTTCGGCAAGCTCATAAGCGAATCCGTCCAGGGCAGGGTCAGTATCAGGGACGGCGTATTCAGGCTCTCCGACCTTGCCATGCAGGCGTACAAGGGTACGCTTGCGGGGAACGCGGCTTTGAAGCTCACGCCCGAAGGGGACGCGACCTACGAGTCGAAATTCGATCTCTCCGGTTTCCAGGCCGGGGCGTTCCTCTCGTCGTTCTTCGGTATCAGTGAGGATCGCTTCAGCGGGAGCCTGTCGAGCTCGCTCTCGTTCAGCGGCGCGGGGCTCGATTCTGTCTCGATGCTCAAAAACCTTACCGGGCAGGGCATGTTCTCGATGGAGAACGGCTCCATCAAAAACTGGGATTTCACGAAGAAGCTCGGGGACACGATCAAGTTTCTCAACTTCGACACCGTCGATTTCGATAGAATTGCCACCTCTTTCAGGGTCGCCGACCGGCATGTGTTTACCGACAACCTTACGGCGAACACGGAGTACGGAGCTTTTCTATGCACCGGCAGCGTCGGGTTCGACACGGCGCTCGATTACGACATGGTGTTCAGGCTCAACGGGAAAGCCGCGGGACTCGCGAAGAAGAACAATATAGGGCAGCTCGCAGATCTTTTTGCGGACGAAACGGGAACACCGGTGATACTCATCAAGACCGGCGGAACCCTCAAGTCGCCATCCTTTGCCATCGACACCTCGCAGGCAAAGGCAAAAGCGAAGGACAAGCTCCTCGATGAGGCAAACAAAATGCTCGACAAGCAGGACGAGAATCTCAAAAAGGAAGGGAAAAAACTGCTCAAGAAACTGTTCAAGTGATAAATCCCCGTTTGGTGCCTCTCTGTTCCGAAGAAATGTATCATGTTATTCGAGCACTTTTTACCCTCGCTCCTTTCCCCTCTCCTGAAACCAGGAGAGGGGAATAACAAAACAGCTTTAAAAATCGATGTTTTTCCCCCTTCACCCCTTCAATATCGCCATCGCCTCTTTTACGAGCCGTGCGCGGTCTTCGGTACCGAGGGTGTGACGGTCGCCAACGGGATCGCGGTTTTCGCAGATGGCCACCTTCGAGCCGGGAAGCATCATCACCGAATGCCATGTGCGGCGTCGGACGTTATAGCAGACACCCGTCTCCATAGGGATAACGCTGAATCCCGCCGGATTGTCATGGGGAGCGGTGGCGATGCAGGCTTTCCCGGTCACGAGGATGAAAGTCTCATCCGTATTGGGGTGCGCGCCGAAAAAGGCAATATTCGAGGGGTCGGAGTCAGGACCGCCGTTGTTGATCGCCACAATCCAGCTTTCGGCGGAATCGATGCAGATGCCATACCCCGTTTCGCTGCGGCCTTTGATGGTCAGAATATCGGATGACATGTATGCTCCTTTTCTGTTTTGGTTCACAATCGATATAAAACAATAAAAATAGAGAACCACAAAGACTCTAAAAGTCTTGTGATAAAGTCTGTAAGTGTGGATATAAGCTGTCAAGGGTCGGCACGAAGTGCCGATTTACATGCCCTTGACAGCAACAAAACAATACATTTCATTATCGGGCTCGTGAAAAATATACTTTTTCACAGCCCTCCTAAGACACTAAGGTAAATATTTATAAATACCTATTCCCTTCGTGACTTCGTGACTTTGTGGTTATTGCTCCGGCGGATAAATAATGATACCAATAGCAGGAATAGATGCCGAAACAAGTTCGGCATGACGTCATCCGATATCACTGTTTAATCGCCGAAGCAATAAAACACACGCCACCCGGTCACTCGTCCATGAACGCGCCGAGGTACGAGTCGGCGTGGTTGAGAACGATTTCCGACGGCTTTCCGCAGACACCGGCTTTGCTCACCGCACGGACGCGGAGGGTGTTCCTGCCCGACTGGAGGAACCATACCCACCGGTCGGTCCCGACCTTTTTCCAGCCGGTGTCATCGGCATTCACCTCGAAATGGCTGAAATTGGGTGTATAGGTCTCGAACCGGAGGAAGAGACGGTCGCTGCCGAAGCTCGATGTCGCATCGATGTGGACGGTGTTAAGATCGGGCCACAGGTCGCGAGGTCGGTCGGTGAACCACGAATACTGACGTTTGGGCGGCGTCCGGTCGTCGTACCAGTTCACATAGCCGTCCCACGGCCACTGGGTGAGCCCGTGATTGAGCGGGCGCGGATACGGCTTCTCGTACCAGTTGTTCCGGGGAACGACGCGCATGAACGCGGCGTTGATGAATCCCGAGAGCTGCACGTTTTTGTGGTTGGTGAGCGAACCGCGTTTGACCGGCGGAGGATCGTTTTCGCGGAGGGGCATCCAGTTGATCGTATCGGTCATCCAGTCAATGGGACGGTCGGGAAAATAGTAATCGAGGAATTTACGATGGAGATCGAGCATACTCTGGGGCTCGCCGTTCGTGATGTCGTAGTTGTAGTGGTCAGTGTAATCGGCATCCAGGAATATCCACTTGGCGAACTCGTCGTTCCACACCTCGATGATCTCGTGGCCGATGCAGTTCACCAGCCGCGCCTGCCAGCCATACGCCATGCACAGCCCGCCGAGGGCGTTGTTGAACTGGATGCACATACCGCCGCCGCCGTTCTTGTCGATACGGTCGAGGATGCTTTTGGCGTCCCAGCCGGGATATTCGGGCTGCGGGCTGCCGTGACGCCACCGTTTCGTGACATGGTCGAGCAGCCTGACCTGGGCATTGAACTCGGTGCGGCTGCCGTCCACAAGCTCGTCGAGGTTTTCACGGGCTTTCAGCTCGGCGAATTCGGGCCTGTCCCATTTTTCCCACTCCCAGTCGATCGAGGAGTATTGAACAGGGGGATTGCAGCAGTCGAGGATATAGAGATTCTTGTGGAGCGGGACGAGCTCGAGAAGCTCGGCATCGACTTTCATCGACCGTACAACGGGGCTTTCGAGCGGATTGTCCGTTTTGAGTACGGCGCGGAGCTGAATGTACCGTCTGTTGATATCGGCTTCGGCAAACTCGGCATTCACCGAAGCGCCGGTTCCGATAAGCTCGTATGGTTCCCATGCATCCGAAGAAGGCCCCGGAGCGGTTCCGCGGCGCATGTAGTATTCGATGGAACTGCCGGCCGGCACAGCGGACTGAATGGCAATCCGTGTTTTCTTGAGCGTGCGGAGAGGAACGATGAGCTCGCCGGAATCGCCTTTCCACAGGTCGATGACCGGCGATGCAAGCCAGCCCGTTTTCACGAACCGGTCGAGGCTGATCCGGATGGTATACTCTGCTCGTGTCTGACCGAGCGGCCCGAAGGGGCTTTCCTTCCATGATTCGCCGCCATCGGCAGATTTGAACGACGTCTTGCCGACATTGGCCGGGTCGCCGCCGCCTGCTTCGAACTCATCGGCGCGCGCTATCTGGATCGACCACCCTTCTTCCTCGGCGGCAGCTTCGGGGCAGAAGAAATCGACTACGTTGCGGCCTTTCTTGAGCGCATCCACGGGAAACCGTGTCCAGCGGTAATTCTCATGGCTTGTACGGGGGTCCCAGTTGTCGAACTGTCCCTGCCTGCCGTTCACCGTAAACCTGAGCGGGGTTTTCCCCTGACGGCTTACATAGATTACGAGCCATGCGCCGTGGGCGCGCGGGTCATCGAGATTGAAAATCTTCCGGGCGCGGTTTTTTCCCCAGATGGAGTCATTGCTCACTCCTTTTTCGCTGAACCCGGCGCCGGGGGCATCATTCTCGACGAGATCCATGTTGAACAGGCTCACTCCGCCGCCCTGATGTTTCATGAGCATGTGCATGAAGCCCTCTTCATACACTGCTGCCGCGTCGCCTCCCCAGCGTGTCGTCACCATTTCGGCAGCACCGGGCATACCCATGAGACAGAGCGCCATACAGAACACACTCACAACTGTCATCAATCGAACCATAAAGCACCTCCCTGGAACACTCATGCCGGGTAACAGAGCCGGTCATGAAGAACATGGCTTCCATATGCCCGTTGAATCAGGCGAACGTA
>JAJFUH010000225.1 GCA_021372535.1 bacterium | reverse complement strand
AAGGCATAAAGGTAACATTAAAGAATTTTCTTAGAAAAACGGACATGTGATTCATTGCAGTGAATAAAATCTCTGTATGGCGCAAGAATGAAATGGAACAACTGCCCCGGGTGTACGTTTAATTGTAAACACTACACCATTCTCTATTTTTCCTTAAAAGCGATACACAGCGAAAATGCTTGACAATATATTTTAATACCGAGTATTTTGTAAAATCATGTATGTATATATAACAAATTGTTTTTTTTGAAAAAAGGGTACAGTCATGGCGAAACGTACTGATAAAAAGGGTTTGATTGTCCTGCTTGTCATTATTTGTGCAGGGATTCTCTATGTTTTTATCCCGAATTTTTCCAAAAAGGAATTGACTGTTCTTTCCCCGTATAATGAATCTCTTTTCCCGCCCGAGATAGCTCCGGCAACATTCCGATGGGAAGACAAATTTTCCGGGGCCAATGTGTGGAAGCTCAGGATTCAGTTCGGGGACGGCACAAATCCCATTATCGAACAGTCTGAAATCCCGCAATGGACACCGAAGCGTGATGTATGGGAGACCATCAAACAGCGGTCGCTCGAAAAAAAAGCCACAGTCACCATTACCGGAGTGAAGAAGGACCTTGCCGGGAAAATCATGACACGGTTTAAAACACTGTCGGAGAACAGGATAACCATATCGACATCGGCGGATTCGGTCGGTGCGCCGATATTCTACCGTGATGTGCCGCTGCCGTTTGACTTCGCCCGCGAGAAAATGGAGCTCATACAGTGGCGGCTCGGGGATATTTCGAAGAGCGAGCGCCCGCCGGTGGTTCTGGAAAACCTCCCCGTATGCGGGAACTGTCACTCCTTTACCCAGGACGGTGCGACGCTCGCCATGGATGTCGATTCCGGCGGCGACAAGGGTTCCTACGTCATCACACCCACGGAGGAGCATATCTTTCTGACGCGGGAGAAACTCATTACCTGGAGCGATTACAAACGTGAGGAAGGCGAGTTTACCTTCGGTCTTCTCGCTCAGATTTCTCCCGATGGCAGGTTTGTTGCAACGACATTGAAGGACCGGGTCATCTTTCTTGGGAAGAACACCGATCTTGCCTTCTCGCAACTGTTTTTCCCGGTCAAGGGAATCATCGGTTTCTATGACAGGGAAAAGAAGAAAATAGATTCATTACCCGGCGCCAATGACACCAGATTTGTCCAGTCGAATCCATCATGGACTGCCGATGGAAAATACCTCATTTTCGCGCGGGCGCCGATTCCGGAATTTGTAAGAACCGATAAGACCAAGAATATTGTTCTTACGAGGGGGCAGTCCTCAATCATTCTCGGAGGAGAACAGTACATCGAGGATACCGCCAATGCGGCCACCTTCGCCTTCGACTTGTACATGGTTCCGTTTAACGATGGAAAGGGAGGAACACCAGAGCCGGTAAAAGGCGCCTCGAATAACGGCATGAGCAATTACTTCGCAAAGTGTTCCCCCGATGGCAAGTGGATTGTATTCTGCAGGGCAAGGAGTTTCATGCTCCTCCAGCCGGACAGCAAGCTGTATATAATGCCCGCTGATTTTTCCGCCGAGCCGCGGATGCTTAAATATAACTCGAAGCTCATGAATTCCTGGCACAGCTGGTCGCCTAACAGCAGATGGCTCGTGGTTTCATCGAAAGAAAATTCGCCGTATACGGAGCTCTATCTGAAACATATCGATGAACAGGGTAATGACAGTCCGCCGATTTTTCTGACCCAGTTCTCGTCGAGCGACAGAGCCCGTAATATTCCGGAATTTGTCAACATGCGGCAGGGGGGTATCGGGCAGATATATGAGAGTTTCGTCGATTACTATTCATATGCGCGAAGAGGGCAGAAACTGGAACAGTATGAAAAATTTGAAGAAGCGGAAAAATCATACCGTCAATCCATCCAGATGAATCCGAACTTTCTCGATTCGCACCGTTATCTCGGTTATCTGCTGACAAGGCAGAACAGGATCGATGAGGCAGAGAAAGAATTCGAGATCGCTTTAAAACTCGCTCCCGATGAACCGCTCAGTTACCAGAACCTTGGTGAATTGTATCTGACCAGGAAACAGTATGACAAAGCGCAGCAGTTATTTGAGAAATCGCTGAAAATTAATCCGAAGTTCGCTCCGGGGCACTCCGGGATCGGATTGATTCTCCTGGCGAAAGGTGATATCGATAAAGCGCAGGCAAGACTCGAAACCGCAATAAAGTACGATCCCGATCTTGCCGATGCATACTTCAGTCTCGGAACGATTTACATGGATAAAAAGGAATATGAGAAAGCCGAACAGTCTTTCAACGCCGTACTCAGATACCGGAATGATGTGGACACGTATAATCGCCTCGGAACGGTCCAGCTTATGATGAAGGAGTACGGAAAGGCGGAAAACAGTTTTATAACCACGCTGAGAATCGATTCCAACAATGCCCAGGCTCTCCATAATCTCGGAATCATCTATATGAACAGGAATGACTTTGCACGGGCCGAACAGGCATTCAGGGCAGTCTATCAACTGAATCCCGATAATCCGAATACCTGTTTCATGCTTGCAAAGGTGCTTTCGATGAACGAGAGAACCATTCCTGATGCGATTACACTCTATTCAAAAGCGCTTACACTTATGCCGGCGAATATTCAGGGAT
>JAJFUH010000224.1 GCA_021372535.1 bacterium | reverse complement strand
TGAAAAGCCCCGCGGTCACAACCGGTTTTCGGAAAAAGAATGGGTGCTGTCCGAGCGAGCCGAAGGCTCGTGAGTTCACACATTCCCGAAAAACGGGCAGTGAACGGGGAAAAAGGCTTTTCACGGGCGCCCTTTCCTTTGGGCAGGCAAAGGAAAGTATCATAGTAATATGATGTTCTGAAAAAAAATGGGGGGCGCCAGCGATCATATTTCTTCTTGACAACCCTGAAATTTATCCTACTTTGGACATGGTTCCGTCAGAGCCATTTCATCTTTCTGCTGTATTCATTGAGAATGATTAAAAACTTCGCTCATTTTTCCGAACAGGATATAAATTATAATATACCATACATTTAACTCTGAGGACATCATGCAAACCATTTCGCCCACTGAAATGCTCTCTCGTCATATGAGAGCCGCCGTCATTTTTTTAATCCTTTGCGTCTCGGTGCCATACGGAAAAGCGGTAACAGCACAGGACTTTCCCGAACGGGCGCCGGAAGCGCTCCCGGGGACAACGGTTGAGATGAACGATCCCGGCTACTGGATTGCCCGGATCGACGACCCCGACCGGGTAATCATGACAGACCGGCAGATCGGGACGTTCAACAGTCTCAACACCTCCCGGAGTATCGGCGCTGACCATCCCTATGCAAAAAACATCGCCCAGATCGAGATGGACGGTCCCGTACTGAACCGCATGAATCCGCTCGCCGCCGGCGATACTTTTCCGGGAAGCACCGTCCGGGAACGTCTCGAACAGAATAACGAACGCCTCATGAAAACGACGCTCTACGACCGGTGGGAGCTTCCGCTGACCGAAGGAAAAAAGACGGAGATACAATCCGCCGTCAACCTCGGCTCGGTCCCGGATACCATTCGCCCCATAAAAGGCATTATCGTCCGTCACACCTCGGCGCGTCTCTATCCCACCGCCGAACCGGGATACCGTATGCGGGGGTATCTCGACGACATCAACGTCACATCGCTCGATATGGGTATGCCGGTCGCCGTTCTCCACTTTTCGCAGAAAAGGGACTTCCAGTTCGTCATGAGCCCCATCGCATGGGGCTGGGTGCCGTCAGCCGATATCGCATACGGAGATGAAAAAGCTGTACGGGCTTTCGGTGCGGGCGGTGAATTCATCGTGGTCATCGACCATAAAGCGCCCCTGTATGCGGACGAGAAATGCTCGATATTCCTCGGAAGCGTTTACATGGGGGAGCGTCTCACGGTCAGGGGAAAAACGGACAGCGGATTCAGAGTGTCGATACCGGTGCGTAAGCCCGACGGCTCCCTCATGACAGGAGAGGGCTGGGTGCGCCGCGACGGGAGCGTTCACGAGGGTTTTCTCCCCTATACGAAGCGGAATGCAATAACCACTGCGTTCAGGCTTCTCGGCCGTCCCTACGGCTGGCATGATTCCTGGGACGAACGCGACTGCGGCGGTATCATGCGGGTGATTTTCCAGTGTTTCGGAATTGACCTTCCGCGGTACTGGTCGTTCCAGCAGCTCTGCACCGATCAAGCTGTCTTTGTCGGAGATATGAAGGATATGGCAGAAAAAAACCGCCGTCTCGGTGAAATGCCCGCGGGAATAACCTTTACCGGCTCGACAGGGCATATCGGCCTCTATCTCGGAAGCGTGGATGGCAGACCATTTGTCATCCATGAATGCGGATGGAATTACAAGGAGGGCGACAAGGAGCTCAAGATGGCGCGGGTGGTTGTTTCGGATTACGAGCACATCGGATTCAATATGGATGGAATCAAGTTTTTCTCGCCGATTATGCCATAAAAAGGGAGCGGCATCGACTCTCCGCCCCCTGTTTGATTGTTTTATTTGTTTATTAGTCGTTTTACTGCGAACTTGTTACTTCTTCCCCGCAGAACGGGGTAAATTGCCTGCAATCAAAGGCACCACCTCCAGGAGGGAAAGAACAGCACAAGTTTTTTTATATACGCACTCTCGACCGGTGCGTACATTATTTTATACTTCTAACGAAATAACCGGGTTTCATGATTTTTTTATTTTTATAAATTTTTTATATCCTCCATTCCTGTAACGCACCAAACAGTTTGTAATAACAAGTTGCGGTCATACAGGTAAATATCATGAATCATTGATGATAGATGCTGAAACAAGTTCAGCATGACGACCCGATCGTATACACGTCACCCTGAACTCGTTTCAGGGTCTATACTATAACAAAATGAATGCCAGAATCTTAAATCAATGATCGCCCCTTGTTGTAACTATCGAGGAAAAGCTCCGTGGATTATTTTACCATATGCGCCCAGCGGAAACAGACCGGTGATTCCTTCGCCGGGCGAAAGGTCGAAACCGTCCGCCTCCATGGCAACCATGCCGTGTTTATCGGCTTCGAGGGAGACCGTGCGCTTAAACTGTCCGGTGTCCCCGGTATGCCGTATCTCCATACGGTCGAGAAGCGCTACATTCCCTCCCGTAACGCCCGCGACTGGCACCTGTCGAAATTTGCGGGGACTGTTCTCGAATCTGTCGGGATCATCCCCGGCGACCGCGTTCTGTTCCTCCGCTTCGATTCCGGCATGAGGCTCGTATTCGAGCTGACCGGCCGTTACGCAAACATCGTCGCAGTGAATCCGGATGGCATCATCGCCGGTTCAACCCGTGTCATCACAGGACGTATCAGCGGATACCGTGAAATCCGCCCGGGAGTGAAATATATCCCTCCGCCCGCGCGGGAATACATCGATCTTGTATGGGGAGTCCTGCCGGAGTTGGAAAAACGGCTGTTCGCTGCCGAATCGGCCATCGAGGAGGCGCTCGCGGTCTCGGTATGCTCGGGGAGTCGTCCCTTTGCCCGTGAGGCGGTCTTCCGGTGCGGACTCGATCCATCTCTCAAACCCGGAGACCTTTCTCCCGATGACACGCTGAAGCTGTTCAGGACTGTTGCCGTGCTTGTCGACCGCATCGAAAAGGGCGGCGAAGGCGGCACGGTCATCATGGGCGCTGACGGTCTTCCCCGCGATGTCTTCCCCCTGCCCATGGAATCCGCAGGTGTAGGCGACACCTTCTATAAAAATCTCGACGATGCGGTTATCCGCTACTCCCTCGACCGTGAACGGGGGCTGGAATTCCGCCAGCTCAGGCATACAATCACCTCCGCCCTGAACCGTGAGGAAAAACGGATTCTCTCCACTATCGGCAAAATCGATGCCGAGCGCGGCGGCGAATCGGAGGCCGAACTCCTTGACCGTCACGGCAATACGATTCTCGCGAACCCGCACCGTATCAAAAGGGGCATGACATCGGCCACACTCGATGACCCGTACAGCCCGGGCGGCGGGCAGATCACGGTTGAGCTCGATCCCGCGCTCGATGGTCCCGGGAATGCGGAACGGTTTTTCCAGCGCGCCCGCAAACTCAGGGCTGCCTCGAAACACGCGGAAGAACGTATCGCAAGCCTCCGGAGACGTCTGGAGACCTTACGGGCCGAGAGCTCCCGCGCGGAATCGCTCGAGGATCTGAAAGAGCTCAGAACGATTGCGGACAGGTATGTCCGTACCGGCGAGCCGGGCCGTGCATACGAGGCTGAGGAGCCTTTCCCGCGGCGGTTCGTCTCGGCTTCGGGACTCGAGATCATTGTGGGACGAAACGACAGTGAGAACGACGAGCTTGTACGCTGGGCGCGTAAAAACGACATCTGGCTCCATGCTCAGGGAGTCGGCGGCTCCCATGTCATCCTCCGCTCACCGGGGAAGCAGAATCCCGATCACCGGAGTCTCGAAGAGGCGGCATCCGTTGCCGCGTACTACTCGAAGGCGAAAACCTCGGCTGTCGTCCCCGTGGTGTGGACAGCGGTCAAGTATGTGGTCAAGCGGAAAGGACAGGGACCCGGGCAGGTTACCTACACGAGGGAGAAGGTGCTGTTCGTCGAGCCGGGAATCAGAGGAAAAGAAGGGGAGAATAAGGAATAGAAAAATCGATTCATTATTGATCCTCCTCGGCTTCGCCGTGTCCCCCTTATAAAACAAAGGGGGACAAAAAAATGACCCACATTAAAAGAGTTGTGATAAACACCATTTACGTGGATATAAGCTGTCAAGGGTCGGCACGAAGTGCCGATTTACATGCCCTTGACAGTAACAAAACAACACATTTCGTTATAGGGCTCGTGAAAAATATACTTTTTCACAGCC
>JAJFUH010000223.1 GCA_021372535.1 bacterium | reverse complement strand
AATAGAATATAGACCATTAAATCCTGTGAATTTATAAACCCGTTGAAAAGCCCCGCGGTCACAACCGGTTTTCGGAAAAAGAATGGGTGCTGTCCGAGCGAGCCGAAGGCTCGTGAGTTCACACATTCCCGAAAAACGGGCCATGACCGTGGAAAAAGGCTTTTCACGGGGTGCCCTTTCCTTGGTTACTTCCTTTGGGCACGCAAAGGAAGTAACATCTAAAAAAGTGTTCTTTAAAATGAGGGACTGCCGGAACTCCTTTTAAACTTGACATATTATTCAGATAACCAGTATATTTTTCTTGTGTAACTCATGGATCACAATTAATTTTTGAAACTTTTACCCGCTTGTCTTTCTATTAATAACCTTGACTTATGAATAGTATGATAATCAAAAATAACATCTTAATGCATCCAAAGCGATTACAGCAGGCCATTGTCCTGATCACTCTCGTTGTATTCGCTGTGCTTCCCGTGGTAATCCATCATTTTCATAACCACACGGATGCCAATGTTCATCATGACTGTCCTGTCCATAAGTGGGAAAGCACGTTTGTTGCAACATATGTTCTTCTTTTCGGCCTTCTCGTGTTTTTCACATCGTATCATTATAATGTGAAAATTACATGCCTCTTTATTCCATTGGTAACCTCTCCTCTATTCAAACGTCGCGCCCCGCCTTTATCGCACTCCTGATTTTTCTCATTATTGACATAGTATCATGCCTTTTCATGCAAGGGATAACCATACCCTCATGGAGAGGTATGCTCTGAAAAGGAGTGACGACATGAAAAGAACTGCTTTTATCGGTGCGGTTTTCCTCGCCGTTCTGGCGGCTGGCTGCATCTTTGATAACGAAAAGAACAATCCGACAGTTCCTCAGCAGGATCATTACAAGGCCGATGGTATTGTCCTAATAGATTCCGGTGTCCGTTTCTTCCGGATGTTCCGCGGTGAAATCGACACAACAAACGGGAAGGTCGATACACTGGTTGTACCGGTCGGCCTGACTCCTCATTGGGAAATCAAGTTTCTCGATGAAAATAATCAGGAGATCGAACCGCCGGACGACGCGAACAAGAGTTTCGGATGGGTAATATCAGACCCCTCTGTTGTGGAAGTATACCGTCACGACGGCCAGGAATGGGAATTCCACCTGAACGGCCTTAAGGTTGGCGAGACGACTATCGAATTTCGGGTCATGCACAATGATCACTATGATTTCCACACACCGAGCATCCCGGTTTCAGTGCGAAACCTCGATGGCTCGAATGGCCCGCCTGTCGGTGTGCGGCTTTATGAAGAGGATTCGGGTGTACTGCTTGCGAGTGCGTCTCTTTTTTCCGAAGGGGAAACCGCCGGTGAAATTCTGGTCCCTCTCGGTAGTAAAACGGGCCACATCGAGGCGGTGTTCTACGACGATCAGAACAGAGAATTCACACCTCAGGTACCGCCGCATGCCCTGCGGCTCATCGCGGGAGACGAATCCTTACTGGGGACTGAATCGGCGCCGGCCCCGGAGTACTGGTCGTTTCACCTCATCGGCATAAAAGAAGGCGAGACCACGCTTCAGGTGGTCATCCTGCATGACGGTAATGTCGGCAAGGAATTCACGCCCATACGAGTGCATATCGGTGAATATGACACAAGCGGCGATCATTCGCATTGACAGGGAAAACTGAAGAGCAGGGAAAGAGTATTCAAACTTTCCTGCTCATCGTTCAGGAGGGCTGTGAAAAGTATCTTTTTCACAGCCCTCTTAGGAGTAGAAATGAAGTGCATCATATATATAATCACCTGTATCGTTTTCATTATGTCACCCGTTTCGATTCTTGCGCTGGAACCCTCCTGCATTACATTTCAGGGCATAGTGCTGGACAAAGAGACGGGTGAACCGGTTCCCGTAGCAAGTGTCCGGTTCCCGGATGACCGTACAGGAATGCTCACCCGCGATGATGGTACTTTTCAGGTGTCATTACCATATGGAAGCCACAATGTCATTATATCACGCACCGGATATTCCCCTTTGAATGAAACCGTTTCGGTTAATGATTCGACCGGCTCACGGTTGTATTTCTTTCTTGAGCCGAATGTGTACCGCATGGAAGGTGTGACGGTTAAAAGTGGTGAAGCGGGAACTGCGTTTGATGAAATCCAGCGAACCACCGGTGTGCTGTCAGGTGATAATCTCCAGAGAAATGTGAGCATATCGCTCGCCGAAACCATGAAAAATCAGAGCGGTGTCTCGATGCAGAGCATGGGTCCGGCGCCATCACGCCCCATCATCCGCGGGCTTGGCGGAGACCGTGTGATCATTGGTCAAAACAGCCTTGTGATATCAGACCTGTCGGCAACCTCCCCTGATCATGCTGTGACCGTGGAGCCGTTCACTGTAGACCGCATCGAGATTATTATCGGCCCGAAAACAGTACTGTATTCTCCGATCACCATCGGCGGAATGATCAACACCCGCAAGGAATCGATCCCTCTCCATCTGCCCTCGAAAATGACCGGGACAATCGGGACATATGGTGAGACGGCACATCCCGGCGGACTCGGCGCCGCAACCCTGACCATGCCGCTCGGCGCCAACGTCGTTTATGGTGAAACCACATGGAAACGAACCGGCGAGGAGCGAACCCCTGCCGGTCGGCTCGATAACACCGGACTCACCAATCGAACATATATTTTCGGAGCGTCGCGCATATTCGAGCATGGTCATGCGGGAGTTTCGGTCGATGAATTCGATTCTGAATACGGCATCCCCGGCGGATTTATCGGCGGTCACCCGAACGGGGTCAATATCGACATGCTCCGTCGATCTATACGGTTCTCGTCTTCATGGGAACCGGGTGACAGGCGACTACAGACTGTCGATCTCGATATCGACCGCACGTACTATACGCATACTGAATACGAATCCGGCGGGTATGTCGGCGCTGAGTTTCTCCAGAAGAACTACACGGCGAAAACGCGGCTGACATTCAACACATTTTCAGGAACGAAGAATACAATCCTCGCCCTGGATTACCGTTACCGTGACCTCAAAATGGGCGGATATGTATTCACCGCACCGACGAGGTCAACCGCTCTATCGGCGGCTTTGTATCACGAATGGAGCATACATGGATTCGAATTTCAGACCGGTGCCCGATACGACCATACCCGTTACGTACCCCGCCCGATGAACAGCATCTCTGATATCGGATCCATAGGTAACCGTACATTCGATACAGTCGCGGCTTCGGTGGCAGTAGTGTATCCGTTCGATTCCGGTTTTACCGGCGGCATGTCGATCAGCCGTTCGGCGCGGGTACCCACCATCGAGGAACTGTTCAACGAAGGGCCCCATCTCGCCGCCTATTCCTATGAAACCGGGAATCCAGCCCTCGGCGCCGAATCCGGGACCGGCATCGAGGTGTTCGGCTTCTGGGACACAGACCATATAACCGCGGTGTGGTCCGGGTATGTCAATATGATGGATTCATACATCGTGTTCAGGAATACGGGGGAGATCAACTGGCAGCAGATTCTTCCGGTGTACCGCGCCGAGGCAGTCGATGCCCGTATGGCAGGCTTTGAAAGCGATGTGAAAATATCGATTGCATCGTCGTTGTCGCTCGATTTAAAAGCCCAGTACACTCATGCTCAAAACCTTGCTGACAATCTGCCGCTCCCCATGATTCCACCGCTCAAAGTTCTCGTTGACATACGGAGGGAATCCGGATCGTTCGTACTAGGGCTTGAAACCGAATGTGTTGGAAGACAGTCCAGGATTGACCGGTTTGAACAGGAAACAGCCGGATATTCGACAGTTCGGCCGTATGTCCAGAAAACCTTCTTTCACGGCGGTGTCGTTCAACGGCTCATATGCTCGGTCGATAATGTATTCGACACGGAATACCGAAATCACCTTTCGCGCATCAAGTCGATCATGCCGGAAGCCGGGCGCAATGTAAAGGTGAGTTATAAGATGTTTTTCTGACAGTCAGGACCCGATTGAAGCAAAAAAGGGCATTGTCGGTATTTCAGGAGAAAGGAAGGAAAGAACACCGGTCCGCAGATACATATACCGCCGTATTTCGCATGCGTATTTGATAATCGGCAGCGACGGCATCCGGTAAACAATGGCTGCAAGGACGATGAATATGAAAGAAACAAAGGGAGATCGCTGTCTCATGATATCCTCTCCTTTTCGTTAATTCCTTGACGACATGACAGGGAAAGCGGAGGACTGTATCGCTGTCCGATACGGCATGGAGTATAAATATACGTAATTGTACACACCGTACAATCATTTTTGTTGGACATGAATTGTTCAGAGAATTTCTGCACGGAAAATTCATGAAAACATTATAAAAATGAGAATAGAACGCTGATTTGCGCGGATCATATCGGTGATTTTTTATCACCGTCTCAGTTATCCGGCGTTATGTTCGCGCAGTACGTCTCTTTAATGAACAGCGAGCCGACGATTCCGATGGCGGCGTACGCGAGCATGATCATAAACCCGTAATAATAGCTGTGCATCGAGTATACGCGGACATTGTTCACCAGAGTCCCGTCCCACGTGCGGTCGAGAACCCACCCGAACAACGGCTGCATGAGCAACGTCCCCAGAAACGTCCCCGTGTTGACAAGGCTTGTCGCCATCCCCGAAAGCGCCGGTTTGATGACCTCTTTCGCGCAGGCGAAGGTGAGGATGCACCCCGTTCCGGCGAAACCGATCAGCCCGAAAAGGATAAATATCGCGGGACCCGGTTTCCACGGCAGAAATATGAGCGCCAGCCATGCGCCCGTATAGAGGAGAGCGCTTGCGAGGAGAGCCGGTTTTCTCCTGCCCATTCTGTCGGAAATCCAGCCGAAAACGAGCCCGCCGACGGCATAGGTTGCGAGCATCACGGTCATATACTCCGCCGCGCTCGATCGGTCGAGGCCGTACACATCGCGGAGATAGGGAATGCCCCATAATCCCATGAATGCATAGGTGCCGCCGGTAATGCCGAAATTAGTGAAGAATCCCGGCCACACGGCGGGGACTTTCACCACGCTCGCGAGGTCTTTGAACCAGTGCTGGTTGCGTTCGGCAATTGTTTTTCTGCCTTCCATCTCACGTACGGAAGGAAAGCGGAAATCCTCGGGACGATTCCGGACAGATAAAAACGCTATGAGCGACAGAACGAGCGACACAGCGCCGATACCGATGAACACGGCGCGCCAGGAAAAGGATTTCAGCACCACGGTGAACGGTCCCGCAGCCATAATGGAGCCCGCGTTGCCGACAAACAGGATGATTCCGGTCACCAGCGCGAACTTGCGCTCGCTGAACCAGAGGGAGCTGAACTTCAGGGAGCTGATGAAGATCACCGAAACACCGAGCCCGACGAGGAACCTTCCCGCGCTCGCCGCGGCGAACGATCCGGCAAAGGCGAACAGAAGCGACCCGATTCCGGCTGTCAGGTTACCGGCAAAAATGGTTACCCTCGGGCCGAGAGTGTCCGCCAGCACGCCCGAGGGAATCTGCATCGTGGAATAGATGAGAAAATAGACCGCCGCAAGCGA